>NZ_JBHYVB010000153.1:19499-28140 GCF_042750115.1 Streptomyces sp. NPDC059455 | reverse complement strand
ATCCGTAAGGCCTGTCGTGCCCGCTCCGTCCGTGGCGTCCGTGGCGTCCGTGGCGTCCGTAAGGAGCTTGCCGTAGCAGCGGCTGCTCTCCTCGAAGCGGTAGAACCCGAACTTCGTCACCGGTGCGTAGCCGGACGAGGTGTACAGCGCGATGGCCTCGGGCTGCTCGGTGCCGGTCTCCAGGACCATCCGCACGCGCCCCGCCTCCCGCGCGCTGTCCTCCAGCGCCGCGAGGATCCGCCGGGCCAGCCCCCGCCCGCGCGCCGCGCGCACCACGAACATCCGCTTGATCTCGGCGTCCCCGTCCTCGTAGCCCTCTTCGTTCCGCTCCTGGCTGCGCCAGCCGCCGCTCGCGACCGGGGTGCCGTCCGTGTCGTAGACGATGAGATAGAGGCCGTGCGGCGGGTCGAAGTGGGCCGCGTCCATATGCGTCAGATCGCCGTCGCCGTAGCGCTCGGCGTACTCCACCTGCACTTCCGCGTCGAGTTTGCGGGCGTCAGGGTGATCGTAACGAATGACTCGAACGTCCATGCGATGGATCGTACTTCTATGCGGGGGAGGGGCCGTTGTTTTTGTCGCGTATCGTGCCGGGCGTGCTCACCGTGACGACCGTGAATGTGAACGGGCTGCGCGCCGCCGCCAAAAAGGGCTTTGTCTCCTGGCTGGACGGTACCGCGGCCGATGTGGTGTGCCTCCAGGAGGTGCGCGCCGAGCCCAAGGAGCTGCCCGAGGCGGTCCGCGAACCCGACGGCTGGCATGCGGTGCACGCCCCAGCGGCGGCCAAGGGCCGGGCCGGGGTGTCGGTGTACGCCCGGCGCGAGCTGGAGGGCGTCCGGGTCGGCTTCGGATCGTCCGAGTTCGACGGCAGCGGCCGCTATGTGGAGGTCGATCTGCCGGGCGTGACCGTCGGCAGCCTGTACCTCCCCTCTGGTGAGGTCGGCACGGAGCGCCAGGACGAGAAGGAGCGCTTCATGGCGGAGTTCCTTCCGTACCTGAAGGAGCTGCGCGAGCGCGCGGCGGCCGGTGGGCGCGAGGCGCTGGTGTGCGGCGACTGGAACATCGCCCACCAGGAGGCCGACCTCAAGAACTGGAAGGCCAACCAGAAGAAGTCCGGCTTCCTGCCGGCCGAGCGCGCCTGGCTGACCAGCGTCTTCGAGGAGGCGGCGTACGTGGACGTGGTGCGCGCCCTGCACCCGGACGTCGCGGGTCCCTACTCGTGGTGGTCCTACCGCGGCCGGGCCTTCGACAACGACGCGGGCTGGCGCATCGACTACCAGATCGCCACCCCGGGGCTCGCCGGGCGCGCGGTCAAGGCGGTGGTGGAGCGGGCGGCCGCCTACGACCAGCGGTGGAGCGATCACGCCCCGGTGACGGTGGCCTACGGCCCGGCTCACTGACGTTCGCGGCGGTGGCGGTCCTGTGAGTGCGTCGGCCTCGGCGGGCTCACCGGCGCCGCGGGCTCACTTATTCCCGGTGCTGCCGCCCCTCGGCGGCGTCTCGCCCAACTCCGCCCGCATCCGGCGGTTCATGGCCATCGTCAGCTCGGCGTCCACCACGCTCGTGGCCAGCGGCCGCAGCCGCTCCACGGTCTCGCCGACGTCCTCGCCGCGCTCCACGGCGTCCGCCAGCACATGGGCGCGCAGCAGTGTGACGAAGGTCTCGGCGATCGCGTCCACATGCTCACGCACCTCGCGCGCCGCACCGAGCACGGCGGCCAGCGGGACGCCCTGTTCGACCAGGGTGTGTGAGACGTCCAGCAGGCGGCGGCTGAGGTGGACGATCTCGTCGCCGTCGACGGCCAGATAGCCGAGGTCGAGGGAGGTGCTGAGGTTCTCCGGGGTGACCTCGCCCTGGAAGTAGTCCGCGAGCGCCTCGGGCCGGAGCCGGACCGGGGTCTCCGCGGGCCAGGAGGCGGCGGCGCCGGGCAGCCCGAGCAGTTCGCCGACGTCCCGGCGGCCGCTTTCGAAGGCGGCGAGCAGCTCGGCGATCCCGCCGAGGGTGTGGCCGCGCTCCAGCAGTGCCGCGATCGTCCGCAGCCGGGCCAGATGGTGGTCGTTGTACCAGGCGATCCGGCCCTCGCGGCGCGGCGGTGGGAGCAGCTTGCGCTCCCGGTAGAAGCGCAGGGTGCGCACGGTGATCCCGGCCTTCTCGGCCAGTTCCGGCATGCGGTACTCGCGTACCTCGTCCGCTTCGCTCGTCGCCACGAGGGAAGCCTATGCCGAGGCCCCTGCCGCGGCCGGTCGGGTGCGACCGCCGGTAACTTCGTTATCCACAGCCCCTACCGCTTGGTAGATCTCTGTCCTACGCTCCCATCGTGCCAGTGATTGCTGGCGCGGTCGTATTCGCGTTCGTGGAAGGCGGCGGCATGGCTGGGCTGACGCATGAGCATGTGCGGGTGGCGGTGATCGGGGCCGGATTCGGCGGGCTGGGAGCGGCGGTGCGGCTGCGCCGCGCGGGTATCACGGACTTCGTGGTGCTGGAGCGCGCGGACGCGGTCGGCGGCGCCTGGCGGGACAACACCTATCCGGGCTGTGCCTGCGATGTCCCGTCGCATCTGTACTCCTTCTCCTTCGCGCCCAACCCCGACTGGCCCCGGAACTTCTCCGGTCAGCCCCATATCCGCGCCTATCTGGAGCGGGTCGCCGACACCTTCGGGCTGCGGCCGCACCTGCGCTTCGGCGCCGAGGTGCGGTCCCTGCGCTGGGATACCGAATCGGTGCACTGGGAGGTGGAGACGGCGCGGGGCTCGCTGACCGCCGATGTCGTGGTGAGCGCCACCGGTCCGCTCGCCGACCCCCGGATCCCCGACATTCCCGGGCTCGACGGCTTCCCCGGCGCCGTCTTCCACTCCGCCCGCTGGGACCACACCACCGATCTGCGCGGCAAGCGCGTGGCGGTGATCGGCACCGGCGCCTCGGCCATCCAGATCGTCCCCGCCATCCAGCGCGAGGTCGGCCGGCTCACCCTCTTCCAGCGCACCCCGCCCTGGGTGCTGCCGCGGATGGACCGCCGGATCAGCGGCCTCGAGCGATGGCTGCACTCGAAGATCCCGGCCACCCGTTCGCTGCGCCGCGGGGTGCTGTGGGGCATCCGGGAGCTGCAGGTCGGGGCCTTCACCAAGCGGCCGGGCGAGATGCGGTTCGTGGAGCGGCTGGCCCGCGCCCATATGCGACGGGCCATCAAGGACCCGGGGCTGCGGGCGGAGCTGACCCCCGACTACCGCATCGGCTGCAAGCGCATCCTGCTCTCCAATGACTACTATCCGGCGCTCGCCCAGCCGCATGTGGACGTGGTCCCGACGGGGTTGAAGGAGGTGCGCGGCAGCACTCTGGTCGGTGCCGACGGTACCGAGACCGAGGCCGACGTGATCATCTTCGGCACCGGCTTCCATGTGACCGACGTCCCCATAGCCCAGCGGGTGACCGGGGTGCGCGGGACGACGCTCGCGGAGGAGTGGAGGGGCGGGATGGAGGCGCTGCGCGGCACCAACCCGGCGGGTTTCCCCAACTTCCTGACCATCATCGGGCCCAACACCGGCCTCGGGAACAGCTCGATGATCCTCGTCATCGAGGCGCAGCTGGCCTATATGGCCGACTATCTGCGCCAGTTGGAAACCCTCGGCGGCAAGGTCGCGCTGGACGCCCGGCCGTCGGCGGTGCGCGCCTACACCGACATGATCCAGGAAAGGATGGAACGCACGGTGTGGAACACCGGAGGTTGCGACAGCTGGTACCTCGACAATGGGCGCAACACCACCCTGTGGCCCGGGACGACGTCCGAGCTGCGGAGGGTCACCCGACGCGTGGACCTCGCCGAGTACACGGTGGTGCGGCCGCGCACCGGGCCGGTCAAGGCCACGGTGTCCACGGCCGGCGTGGGGAGGGGATCGCGGTGAGGCGGGCTCCTTCGCTGCCCTCGGGGCCGTACGTCCCGCCCGTGCCGGAGCGTGAGCTGACGGTCGTCTCGGCCGACGGGAGCCGGATCCATACGGAGCTGCACGGCCCCGAGGACGCCCCGGCCGTCGTGCTCGCGCACGGCTGGGTCTGCTCCACGGCCTTCTGGGCGCCGGTGGTGCGCGCCCTCTCGACCGACCACCGGGTGATCCTCTACGACCAGCGCGGCCATGGCCGCAGCCCGGCCCCAGGACCCGGCGGCTACAGCACCGAGGCCCTGGCCGACGATCTGGTGGCGGTGCTGGAAGCGGCCCTTCCGCCCGGTCGGCGGGCCGTGCTGGCGGGCCACTCCATGGGCGCGATGACGCTGATGGCCGCCGCCGACCGTCCCCAGCTGCGCGAGCGCGCGGCCGCCGCGGTGCTGTGCAGCACCGGTGCCGCACGGCTGATGGAGCGGTCGAGGGTGGTGCCGCTGCGCTCCCCGCGGGCGCGGGCGCGGGTGCACCGCCTGCTCCTCGGCTCACGCGCCCCACTGGGCCCGGTCACGCCGCTCTCCAGGCGGCTGGTGCGGTACGTCACGATGGGCCCCGGCGCCGACCCGGCCACGGTGGAGGTGGCCGCGCGGATCCTGCACGCCTGCCCCCGCGTCGTACGCGCCGGATGGGGCCGGGTCCTGGCCGACCTCGAACTGGACGCGCGGGTCGGTCAACTGACCATGCCCACGGCCGTCATCGCCGGCACCGCCGACCGGCTCACCCCGACCGAGCACGCCCACGCCCTCGCCGCCGCGTTGCCGCACTGCACCGGACTGACCGAACTCCCGGGGCTCGGCCATATGACCCCGCTGGAGGACCCCGAGGCGGTCACCGGGGTGATCCGCGGCCTGGTCGAGGAGTACGGGACACCCCGGGAAACCGATCTCACAACCTCTCAGGAATCCCGCTCCCAGGAATCCCGCCCCGCCTCTCAGGAATCCCACTCGCAGGAATCCCGCCCCACAACAGCGACGGAAGCCGGGCACACGGCAGCGGCAGCGGCAGTAGAAGCGAAGGAGCAGACGGCATGAGTGCGCGCAGGGGTCTTGAGGGCCAGGTCGCGGTGGTGACGGGTGCGGCGCGGGGGGTCGGCGAGCTGCTCGCCCGCAAGCTCTCGGCACGCGGCGCGAAGGTCGCGCTGGTGGGCCTGGAGCCCGAGGAGCTGAAGCGGGTCTCGGGGCGACTGCCCACCGACTCCGCCTACTGGCACGCCGATGTCACCGACGCCGAGGCGATGGCGCGGGTGGCGGAGGAGGTCGTGGAGCGGTTCGGCGCGGTGGACATCGTCTGTGCCAACGCGGGCGTGGCCCAGGCCGGTCCGTTCCTCGACACCGATGAGACGGCCTGGCGGCGGGTGATCGAGGTCAATCTGCTGGGCAGCGCCGCCACGGCCCGCGCCTTCCTGCCCGCGCTGACCGCGAGCCGCGGCTATCTGCTGCAGATCGCCTCGCTCGCCGCGATCGCGCCCGCCCCCATGATGACGGCGTACTGCGCGTCCAAGTCCGGGGTCGAGGCGTTCGCCCACAGTCTGCGGGCCGAGGTGGGTCACCGTGGGGTCCGGGTCGGCGTGGGCTATCTGAGCTGGACGGACACCGATATGGTGCGCGGCGCCGACCGGGACGAGGTGATGCGCGAGCTGCGGCAGCGGCTGCCCTGGCCCGCGGGCCGCACCTATCCGCTGGGCCCGGCGGTGGACCGGCTGGTGGCGGGCATCGAGCGCCGGTCGGCGCATGTGTACGCGCAGTGGTGGTTGCGCGGTATGCAGTCGATGCGCGGCTATCTGCCCGCGTTCATCCACGCCGTGGGGCGGCGCGAGATGCGCCGCGCCGAGCCTCGGCTGGCCGCGACCCGGGAGGAGCGGGGCGGTCTGGTGGGCGAGGGCGGCGCGGCGGACGAGAAGGCGCGCACATCGGGCGCCGTGCGCACGGAGCGTCACCGGTAACGCTCAGTCAACCGTGCTGACCTGGGCTTCCTCCGGCTCCTCCGGTCCGGAATGCGGAGTAAGTCGGTGCGTGTAACTCTTGTCGGGCCCGACGCCATTCACCCGATGAGGAGTGACACATGGGCCCCAAGGACCAGTCGAACGAGAAGGCTCAGCAGGCCAAGCGGAAGCAGCAGGGCGGCCGGAGCCAGGAGCCGCGGCGCGGTCAGCAGACGCAGTCCGGTGAGCGCATGCAGTCGGCTGAGCGCATGCAGCCCGGTGAGCGCATGGAGGAGCGCTCCCGCCGGGAGCCGGGGCAGGAGCAGCGCCGTGGTCGGCAGGACCGGCCGGAGGCCCACGGGCAGTCCCAGCGGACGGGCCGTGAGCGCCGTCAGCCGGGCATGGGCGACGAGACGATGGACCAGGAGCCCTTCGAAGAGATGTGACGCGCGGAGGCGCAGAGGCACACATGCACACAGGGCGGGAGGGGTGCATCCCCATGGCCCACTATGGGGATGCACCCCTGCGCGCCACCCGCGCCCGCGCCCACTCCCTGCGCGCCGCCCGCGCCCAACCCCTGCATACCGCCCGCGCCCACCCCCTGCGCAGCACTCGCGCCCGCCGCGCTCAGTTCCCGTCGCGCGGCGGCAGTTGGGGGCGGCGCAGGTCGGGGACGTCCGAGTAGTCCGGTGGGGTCGCGGCCGGATGCCGCTCCAGCAGATCGAGTGCCGTACGGACGGCGACCCCCAGTTGCGGATGGCGGCCCTCCGCCCAGTCGACGGGGGAGCGCGGCGCCTCGATGTCCGGCTCCACACCGTGGTTCTCCACGCCCCAGCGATAGGCGTCGAACCACGCGGCGTTCATCGGCACCGTGATCGACGTGCCGTCACCGAGGCGGTGACGGCCGGTTATCCCGACCACCCCGCCCCAGGTGCGCAGCCCCACCACCGGCCCGATGCCCTGGATCTTGAAGGCCGCGGTGATCATGTCGCCGTCGGAGGAGGTCGCCTCGTCGGCGACCGCGACGATCGGCCCGCGCGGCGCGTTGCTGGAGTACGACACGGGCTGGGCGTTGCGCGTCAGGTCCCAGCCCATGACCTTGCGGGTGAGCTTCTCCACCACCAGCTCGCTGATGTTGCCCCCCGCGTTGCCCCGGACGTCCACGATCAGCGCGGGCAGCGACATCTCGCGGCGCAGATCGCGGTTGAACTGGGCCCAGCCGGAGCCGCCCATGTCGGGGATGTGGAGATAGCCGCACCGCCCGTCGCTCAACTCCCGCACCACGGACCGGCGCTGGGCGACCCAGTCCTGATAGCGCAGCGGCCGGTCGTCGATCAGCGGGGAGACCGCGACCCGGCGCGGCGGCCCCTCGCCGTCCGGCGGTTCGAAGGTCAGCTCCACCGTTGTGCCGCCCGCGGCCGTCAGCAGCGGATACGGACCGGCCAGCGGGTCCACCGGGCGCCCGTCGACATGGGTGAGCACGGCGCCGTCCCGGATGCCCAGACCGGCCAGCGGTGAGCGGGCCCGGGAGTCGGAGGACTCACCGGGCAGGATGCGGGCCACCGCCCACCGTCCGTCCTTGGCGCGGGTGAGGTTGGCGCCGAGCAGTCCGATGGGGCGCTGGTAGTGGGGCGGCCCCTCGTTGCGCCGCGGGGCGCTGACGTAGGCGTGCGAGGTGCCCAGCTCGCCGAGGGTCTCGCGGAGCAGATCGGCGAACTCGTCGGGCGAGGCGACCCGTTCGACCAGTGGACGGTACTGGTCGAGCACCCCGTCCCAGTCGACACCGCACATCCCCGGGTCCCAGTAGTAGTGGCGGGTGATGCGCCCGGCCTCGTCGTACGCCTGCCGCCACTCGGACGCCGGATCGGCGGTGTGCTGGATCCGCCGCATGTCGAGGTGGACGGTGGAGTCGCTGTCGCCGGACTCGGTGGCGGGCATCGCGCGCAGATCGCCGTCGTCGTAGGCCACCAGCCGGGTGCCGTCGCCGCTGACCACGAACCAGTCCAGCTCACCGGTGAGTTCGGTGCGCTTGGCCTTGGCCAGGTCGAAATGTTCCAGGGTGGGGCGGCTCGAGGTCTCGGCCGGGTTGGCGAACGTCTCGCCGAGCGCGCCCGAGATCGGCCAGCGCAGCCACACCAGCCCGCCGCCGCTGACCGGGCTCAGCGAGGAGTACTTGGACGCGGAGACGGGGAAGGCCGTGACCCGGCTGGCCAGCCCCTCCACCTCGACCGTCACCGTGCCGTCGCCATCGCCATCGCCCTCGCCCCCGCTGAGGTCCGGGTCCAGTCCGCCCGCCGCCGGGCGCCCCTCGGGGGACAGCGCGAAGGGCGAGGGGGTGGCGGAGGACAGCGGTACGAGGTAGGGGCGGCAGCCGAGCGGGAAGGAGAGGTCGCCGGTGTGCACGTCGTAGACCGGGTCGAAGCCGCGCCAGGAGAGGAAGGCGAGATAGCGGCCGTCGCTGGTGAAGACGGGCTCCTCGTCCTCGAACCGGCCATTGGTCACCTCCACGGTGGTCCGGTCGGCCAGCCGCGCGATCTTGATCGAGCGCAGGGTGCGCCCTATCCCGGGGTGGGACCAGGCGAGCCAGGCCGAGTCGGGTGCGAAGGCCAGGTCGCCCACCGGGCCGTTGTCCGACCGGATCAGCTCGGTGACCTCGCCGTCCCCGTCGGGTGAGGTGTCCACCAGCAGCAGCCGCCCGGGGGCCCCGGCGGCCCCGGGCCGGTGGGCGGGGGGGGGGGGGGGCCACGCCGGGCCCCCCCCCCCCAGAACGGCGCGCCGCCGCCGCCGGGCGG
>NZ_JBHYVB010000153.1:11907-19489 GCF_042750115.1 Streptomyces sp. NPDC059455 | reverse complement strand
GGGCGGTGGCCCCCCGTTAACCGCTGGGTCCCCGCGCGGCCCGGGTGGGGGGGGGTCCCCCCCCCCCCCCGCCCCCCGCCGCCCGGGGCCCCCCCGCCGGGGCGCCCGGCGGGCCAGGGCTCCAGCTCGTGCACCCGGCCCAGCTGACCGGCGGCCAGCCGGCGCGGCTCGGTGGGGCCGGTGGCCCGGGGCAGCTGCGCTATCTCGATGGCGTCCTCGCCCTCCGCGTCGGTGAGGTAGGCGACCCGGCCGGTCGAGCCCAGCATCACGGGCAGCCGCACCCGGACGCCCGGGGTGTCGGCGAGGGTGCGGGCGGGGCCGTCGCGGTGGGTGAGCCAGTACAGGCTGCCGCGGACGCACACCGCGCTGGCCCGGCCGGTGGTGTCCACCGACAGCGAGTCGATGTGCGAGGCGGCGGGCACCTGGTAGGGCCGCCGCCCGGTGCGCGCGCCGCCGAGCCGTACGTCCAGCTTGCGCGGTTCGCCGTCCGGGCTCAGGTCGTCCACCAGCCACAGCTCGCCCGCGCACTGGTAGACGACGCGGGAGCCGTCGGTCGAGGCGTGCCGGGCGTAGAAGTCGGCGTGGTCGGTGTGGCGGCGCAGATCGGTGCCGTCGGGCAGACAGGAGTAGAGGTTGCCGATGCCCTCGTGGTCGGAGAGGAAGGCGATCCTGCCGCCGACGAACATCGCCGCGTCCAGATGGCCGTTCAGCTTCTCCGCGAGCCGGGTGCCGTGCAGCCACAGCCGGCCCGTCGCCCCGCCCCGGTAGCGCTTCCAGGTGGCGGGCTCGTGTGGCGGTTTGCCGGTGAGCAGCAGGGTGCGGCGCTCGCCGTCGAGGTCGGCCATCGCGATGTCGGCCACCGGCCCCCAGGGCAGCCGCCCGCCGGGGCTGCCGTCGGTGGGCAGGCTGTAGGCCCAGGAGAAGTGGGAGAACGGCTGCTCATGGGAGGAGACCGCGAGGATCTGGGAGGCGCCGTCCTGGTCCGGCGGGGTCCAGCCGCACACCGTGGTGTCCGTGCTGCCCCAGTAGGTCAGCCGGCGGGCCGGGCCGCCGGCCGAGGGGACGAGATAGATCTCCGGGTCGAGGCTGCGCCAGGTGGTGAACGCGATCTGGGAGCCGTCGGGGGAGAAGCGGGGAGGTCCGACGCGGGTACGGTCCACGGTCAGCCGCCACGCTCGCCCGGGTGGTCCACCCGGGTCGGTCAGCGGGGCGACCCACAGATCGTCCTCGGCCGCGAAGCACAGCAAGTCGCCGTGCAGATGCGGAAATCGCAGGTACGCCAGGTCGTCGTCGCACGCGTAAGGCTCCACCCCACCCATGTTTTCGAGCTACGCCATTCGGAGCAACTCGGTTGTGTGACCGAGACCACGAACGAAACGGCGTAGTTTCGATAGGACCGGGCTTATGCTGGAGGAGTACGAAACCGTTTCGTTCGGAAGTTTCGGATGCTCGGAGGGAGGCGACACCCCATGCGGACCGCGGATCAGCCGACGGAGGACCGCGACACCGCCCGGGTGCGCCGCAGCAGACTCTCCCCCGAGCGCGAGCGGGAGCTGTACGAGGCGGTGGTCGAGCTGCTGGGCGAGGTCGGGTACGACGGTCTGACGATGGACGCCGTCGCGGCCCGCACCCGATCCAGCAAGGCCACGCTCTACCGCCAGTGGAATGGCAAGCCGCAGCTGGTCGCGACCGCGCTGCGCCACACCAAGCCCGTTCTGCTCGAAGGCGTCGACACCGGATCGCTCCGCGGGGACCTGCGGGAGATCGCGCGGTGTTCGGAGACCGCCCATGAGCGGGACGCCGCGCTGATGAGGGGACTCGCCCACGCAAGCCACGACAACCCGGACCTTCATCAGGCCCTGCGAGAGTTGTTGATCTTCCCCGAGATCGACGCGCTCCACGCGCTGCTGAGGCGCGCCGTCGACCGCGGCGAAGTCACCCCGGACCGGCCCGCCTTGAACTACGTCGTGCACATGATGTGCGGCGCGTTCATCACTCGACCGCTCGTCGAGGGCAAGCAGCCGGACCAGACGTATCTCCTGGAGTACATCGACGCCGTGATCCTCCCCGCGCTCGGCGCCGCGTAGCCCTTCCTCTCGCCTCCTCACTCCCCCCTGATCTCCCCGCACAACCACATAAGGCCCCGGACGGCGCGCCGCTCTCGTCGCCGGTTCGGTCACCCATCCCTGCCCAGTGTCAGCCAACCGACGGGAGCACCTCTTCTCGTGGCCACCTTCCTTTATAAACTCGGCCGGTTCGCCTTCCGGCGACGCGGCTTCGTCGCGCTGATATGGGTGGCGCTGCTCGCGGTCGCGGGCGTCGGCGCCGCCACCGCCTCCCAGCCCGCCAACGACAGCTTCTCGATCCCGGGCACCGAGGCCCAGAAGGCATTCGACCTGCTGGAACAGCGGTTCCCCGGGGGTAACGCGGACGGCGCCACCGCCCGTGTGGTCTTCCGCGCCCCGAGCGGCGAGAAGATGACCGACCCGGACAACAAGGCGGTGGTCACCAAGACCGTCGCCGAGCTCAAGGCCAGCTCGCCGCAGATCGCCTCGGTCGCCGACCCCTACCAGTCCCATGCCGTCAGCAAGGACGGCACCACGGCGTACATCCTGACCAGCTACAAGGTCAACGCCATGGAGCTGGAGGACCCCGCCAAGGACGGTCTGAAGGACGTGGGGGACAAGGCCCAGAAGTCGGGGCTGACGGTGCAGATCGGCGGTGACGCGCTCCAGGAGATGCCGGAGACCGGCTCCACCGAGATCATCGGCATCGCGATCTCCGCGGTCGTCCTCGCCATCACCTTCGGCTCGCTGGTCGCGGCCGGACTGCCACTGCTGACCGCGCTCATCGGTGTCGGCATCGGCATCTCGTCGATCACCGCGCTCGCCACCACCCTGGGGCTGTCCACCACCACCTCCACGCTGGCGATGATGATCGGCCTAGCGGTCGGCATTGACTACGCGCTGTTCATCGTCTCCCGCTACCGCGCGGAGCTGGCCGAGGGACGGGACCGGGAGGAAGCCGCCGGACGGGCCGTGGGCACCGCGGGCTCCGCGGTCGTCTTCGCCGGCCTTACGGTCGTCATCGCGCTGGTCGGCCTCGCCGTCGTCAACATCCCGATGCTGACCAAGATGGGCTTCGCCGCGGCCGGTACGGTCGTCATCGCCGTCCTCATCGCGATCAGCCTCATCCCGGCGGTGCTGGGCTTCGCGGGCAAGCGGGTGTTCGGGCGCAGGGCGCGCCGACGGATGGAGGAGCGCGCCGCGGCGGCCGCCGCGAGCGGTGCGGACGCCCCCGAGGAGAAGCCCAACATGGGCACCCGCTGGGCCCGCTTCGTGCTGCGCCGCCCGTTGATGGTGCTCCTGGTGGCTGTGCTCGGCCTCGGCGCTGCCGCCGTGCCCGCCGTCAGCCTCGAGCTCGGTCTGCCGGACGACGGCTCGCAGCCGGTCAGCAGCCAGAAGCGCCAGGCGTACGACATGATCTCCGAGGGCTTCGGCCCCGGCTCCAACGGTCCGCTGATGGTGGTCGTCGACGCCAAGGGCAGCGATGACGCCAAGGGCGCGGCCGAGCAGGTCCGCAAGACCATCACCGGTCTGGACGGTGTGGCCGCGGTCAGCCCGGCCACCTTCAACAAGGCGGGCGACACCGCGACGCTCTCCGTCATCTCCAAGTACAAGCCGAGCAGCATCGACACCGAGAACCTGGTCGGTGACATCCGGGACGAGGCGAGCGGCTTCAAGTCCGACACCGGTGCCGAGGTGCTGGTCACCGGCCAGACGGGGATGAACATCGACATCTCGCAGAAGCTCAACGACGCGCTGGTGCCCTATCTGGTGCTCGTCGTCGGACTGGCCTTCCTGCTGCTGATGGTGGTCTTCCGGTCCGTCCTGGTCCCGCTCAAGGCGGCGCTCGGGTTCCTGCTCTCCGTCGTCGCGGCGCTCGGCGCGGTGGTCGCGGTCTTCCAGTGGGGCTGGCTGGCGGACCTGTTCGGGGTCGAGGAGACCGGCCCGATCATGAGCATGATGCCGATCTTCATGATCGGTGTGGTGTTCGGTCTGGCGATGGACTACGAGGTCTTCCTGGTGACCCGGATGCGGGAGGCGTACGTCCATGGCGAGCGCCCCGGCCAGGCCGTCGTCACCGGCTTCCGGCACGGCGCCCGGGTGGTCACCGCGGCCGCGGTCATCATGATCAGCGTCTTCGCGGGATTCATCGGCTCGTCCGAGTCGATGATCAAGATGATCGGCTTCGGCCTCGCCACCGCCGTTCTCTTCGACGCCTTCGTGGTCCGTATGGCCATCGTCCCGGCGGTCCTGGCGCTGCTCGGCAAGGCGGCCTGGTGGCTGCCGCGCTGGCTGGACCGGGCGCTGCCCAACGTGGACGTGGAGGGCGAGGGCCTGCGCAAGCAGCTCGAGCAGCCCGCCGTGGCCCAGCAGCCCGACAGGGACTCCGACGCCGAGCTGACCCGCGTCTGACCCGCGGCTGACCCACATCTGACCCACATCTGACCCGCGTCTGACCCGCGTCTGAACACCTGGTGTCACGCCTCGGCCCGACGGCGGCCTTCCGATCCCGGAAGGCCGCCGTTCGGCGTTTTCCACGAGCCCGCGCGATCCCGCGACGTCGGCGCTCTTGCGAACGACTTGCAGGTACGGGCTACCATCGGGCCGATAGCCGCAGCTCAGGAAGTTCAGGAGCGGAGTCCCGCCATGCATGTGCCCGACGGATTCATCGACGCACCGGTGTCGGTGGCGACCGGTGTGGTCGCGGCCGGGGCCGTCGCGGCCAGTTTGCGCGGCGCCCGGCGGGAGCTCGACGAGCGGACCGCGCCGCTGGCCGGGCTGGTCGCGGCGTTCATCTTCGCCGTGCAGATGCTGAACTTCCCCGTGGCCGCCGGGACCAGCGGCCATCTGCTGGGCGGGGCGCTGGCCGCGATACTCGTGGGCCCGTACACGGGGGTGTTGTGCGTCTCCGTGGTGCTGCTCATGCAGAGCGTCCTGTTCGCGGACGGCGGGCTCACCGCGCTCGGCGTCAACATCACGGACATGGCCCTGGTCACCACAGTCGTGGCGTACGCGCTCTTCCGCGCGATCGTGAAGCTGGCCCCGCATCGCCGCCGTACGGTCACCGTCGCGGCCTTCGTGGCGGCGCTGATCTCCGTACCGGCCGCGGCGGTGGCCTTCACGGCGATCTACGCGCTCGGCGGCACGGCCGATGTGGCGATCGGCAAGGTCTTCGCGGCGATGGTCGGTGTGCATGTGCTGATCGGCATCGGCGAGGCGGCGATCACCGCGCTGACGGTCGGTGCCGTCGTGGCCGTACGGCCGGATCTGGTGTACGGGGCGCGGGGGGTGACCGCGCGTCCGCTGGAGATCCGCAGCAGCCCGCTGGCCCCGGCCGCCCCGGGGACGGTGGCGCGGGCCGAGGTCGCCGCGGCGGGTTCGGAGACCTCCGAGCCCGCCGGGACCTCCGAGCCCGCCGCCGCGCCACGGCGGTCGGCGCGGCCCGTGTGGTGGGCCGGGCTCGCGGCCGCGCTGCTGTGCGCCGGGGTGGTCAGCTTCTATGCCTCCGCCAGCCCCGACGGGCTGGAGAAGGTCGCCCATGACAAGGGGATCGACCAGAAGAAGGAGGACCACGCCGCCAAGGACTCCCCGCTCGCCGACTACGGCGTCAAGGACATCACCGACGCCCGGCTCTCCGGCGGGCTCGCCGGGGTGATCGGGGTGGGGGCCACGCTCGCCGTCGGCTCCGGGGTCTTCATCGTCATACGGCGGCGCAGGGCGACGGCCGAGAGCGGGAGAGGCTGACCGTGGGCGCGGGACACGCACACAAGCTCTACCGGGAGGGCCGGTCGCCCGTCCACGCCCTCCCCCCGCACTGCAAGATCGCCGCGGTCTTCTGCTTCGTCCTGGTCGTCGTCTCCACGCCCCGCGAGGCCGTCTGGGCCTTCGGGGCGTACGCGGTGCTGCTGGCCGGAGTGGTGGCGGCGGCCCGGATCCCGGCCGGGTACGTACTGCGGCGGCTGCTGATCGAGATCCCGTTCGTGGCCTTCGCCGTGCTGATGCCGTTCATCGCGGAGGGTCCGCGGGTGGCGGCGCTGGGGATGTCGCTCAGCGAGTCCGGGCTGTGGAGCGCCTGGAACATCCTCGCCAAGGGCACCCTCGGCGTCGCAGCCTCCGTCCTCCTGGCGTCCACGACCGAACTGCGCGCCCTGCTGCTGGGGTTGCAGCGGCTGCGGATGCCCTCGCTGCTGGTCCAGATCGCCTCGTTCATGATCCGCTACGGGGACGTCATCTCCGATGAGATGCGCCGGATGCGGATCGCCCGCCAGTCGCGCGGCTTCGAGGCGCGCGGGGTGCGGCACTGGGGTGTGCTCGCCTCCTCGGCCGGGGCGCTGTTCATCCGCTCCTACGAACGGGGCGAGCGGGTCCACCTGGCGATGGTCAGCCGGGGCTATACGGGCACCATGCCGGTGATCGACGATGTGACGGCGTCCCGTACCCAGTGGATGTACGCCGCCGCCCTCCCGCTGACCGCGCTGGCGGTCTGCCTGACCGGATGGATGCTGCCATGACCGACCCCGCCACCACCCCGCCGTCCCTCCAGGTGTCCGGTCTGGCCTACGCCTACCCCGACGGCCATCAGGCCCTCTTCGGCGTCGATCTGACCGTGGCCCGCGGCGAGCGGGTGGCGCTCCTCGGCCCCAACGGCGCGGGCAAGACCACGCTCGTACTGCACCTCAACGGCATCCTTACGGCGGGCGCCGGGACGGTCACGGTCGCGGGGCTGCCGGTGGCGAAGGCGCGTCTGGCCGAGATCCGCCGCCGGGTGGGCATCGTCTTCCAGGACCCGGACGACCAGCTGTTCATGCCGACCGTGCGCGAGGACGTGGCCTTCGGCCCGGCCGCGGCGGGGCTGCGCGGCGCGGAGCTGGAGGAGCGGGTGCGCCGCGCGCTGGAGCGGGTCGGGATGGCGGAGTTCGCCGACCGGCCGCCGCACCACCTCTCCTTCGGGCAGCGGCGGCGGGTGGCCGTGGCGACCGTACTGGCCATGGAGCCGGAGATCCTGGTCCTGGACGAGCCCTCGTCCAACCTCGACCCGGCCTCGCGCCGCGAACTCGCCGACATCCTGCGGTCCCTGGAGGTGACCGTGCTGATGGTCACCCACGATCTGCCGTACGCGCTGGAGCTGTGCCCGCGCTCGGTGGTGCTCAGCGGCGGGGTGATCGCGGCGGACGGCGGAACACAGGAGCTGCTGTGCGACGAGGAGCTGATGCGCGAGCACCGGCTGGAGCTCCCCTTCGGCTTCGACCCGCGCTCGGTGACGGTGCCGGTGTTTCCGGTGGGGTGAGGGTGCCGGTGAGGTGACGGGGTAGGGGGTGTCCGCCGGGCCTTGACGCCTGCGGCGGGCTGTTCCCCTCCCCGCCCCTTCCCACAACTGGGGCTCCGCCCCGGACCCCGGACCCCGGATCTGGGCTCCGCCCCGGACCCCGGACCCCGGACGGGGCTCCGCCTCAGACCTCGGACCTGGGCTCCGCCCCACACCCCCCCGGGGCGGGGGGGGGGGGCCCAGCGCTTGG
>NZ_JBHYVB010000153.1:0-11897 GCF_042750115.1 Streptomyces sp. NPDC059455 | reverse complement strand
CCGCCCCCGGGCCGCGCCCCCGCCCACCCCCCCGGACGGGCGCTCCCCCCCACACCCCGGGGGCCGGGGAGGGCGCGCCCCTGCCATGCGGCGGAGCCGCATGTCGGTGGTGTGGGGAGGGGAAAGGGATGACGTGACCAGCGCCGGTGCGGCGACACGCTCCGGTGAGGTGAACGGTCATCCGGCTCCGCCGGATATGGACATCGGGGTCGGCGCCGCTCGGCACGGGCGCCCGGCCTTGATCCGTTCCACCGCCGCCAGCAGATCCGCCTGCCGCACCCGCGGCCGCCCCGTCCGCAGCACCTCCGCCGCCGCGTCGATCACCGCACGGCGGATATCGCGCCCGGTCACCTCGTCGACCCCGGCCAGCCCCTCCGGTGAGACGTCCTCGGCGAGGGGCAGCGCCTCGGGCAGATGACGCCGCCAGATCCCGGCGCGCGCCGCCTCGTCCGGCGCCGGGAAGCGCACATGCCACACCCGGCTGTCGAACGCCGTGTCATAGCTGGTCACCAGGTTGGTGGCCAGGACGACCAGCCCCTCATGGCTGTCCAGGGCGGTCAGCATCTCGCTGCGCATGGCGTTCACCGCGTGCTCCGAGCCATGGGTGGTGGTCTCGAACCGCGAGGACATCAGCGCGTCCGCCTCGTCCAGGAAGAGCACCGCGCCCTGCTCGCGCGCCGCATGGAAGAGCGCCGCCAGATTCTTCGGGCCCTCCCCGTGGTACTTGCTCTCCAACTGCGAGGCGCGGGCCTGTATCAGCGGACGCCCCAGCCGGTGGGCGAGGGCGTGGGCGGCCAGGGTCTTGCCGGTGCCGGGCGCGCCCTCCAGGTTGATCGCCGAACCGGGGTGCGGCTGGATCTCGCGCAGCCCCCACTCGTCGAACAGCACCCGGCGCTGCTCCACGGTGTGCACGGCGCGCAGCAGTTGGTCGAGCGTCCGGTCCGGGAGCACCAGCCGGTCGAAGGTGTACAGCGGTGGCGTCGCGGTGAACCGCCGCGCCCGCTCCGCGATCGATGGCTCGTCCGGCCCCGCTTCCGCTTCCGCTTCCGCTTCCGTCTCCGCCGTCGGGCCCGCGCGCGGCCCCGACTCCGCCGTCCCCGGCGGTTGATTGGTGACGGTGACGGTGAGCGGCCGTGGTCCGCCGCGGCCGCTGAACTCCTTCGCGGCCTCGATCAGCCGGGTCCGCAGCAGCGCCGCCTCCACATCGTCGGTGCCGCCCGGAATCCCGGTGACGGCGAAGGCGGTACGCGAACCCCTTCCCAGGTTCCTCACTGGATCTCCCCCCTCGAACGCCGGCCGCGCCCCGGACCCACGGACCCGGCCCCGGACCCTCAGCCCCAGACCGCGACCCGGTGGTGTGTATGAGCGCTGCGCACCCGCTGCTCGGCCTGCTTCCCCTCGATCCGGCGGCTTTCGACGAACTGCTCCCGCGAGGTGTCGAAGAGCCCCTGGATATAGCTGACATTGCCGTTGCGGATGGACTCGGAGACGGTGACCGCCCGCAGATCGGGATCGGTGTGCAGCCGCTCGCTCCGGGACCGGAACCAGTCCGCCAGGAGCTCGATGGTCACGCAGACGACATGGACCACCGCGACCGCGCCGATCCCGCCGAGCGCGAGGAGGACCATGCCCAGCAGGCTCAGCATGACGGCCCCGCCTCTCCGAAGATGATGAGGTCCTTGTCCCCGAAGGCCGCGCACAACTCCTCGTCCAGGCGCCGGGCCCGGCAGACCCAGACCGGGGCGGACGCCTCGGTGTCGCTCAGCGGGACGCCCTCCTGGTTCAGGAAGAAGGTCTGCACGAGGAACACCGGGCCTTGGCGCCGCCGCAGCACGGCGCCGGCGGCCGCTTCCGGCGCCCGCGGGCGGTTGCGGACCAGGAAGGAGACCACATCGCGGTAGCGGAGGACGCCGCGCGGCGATACGCGCCGGGCGCCCCGCCCGTGCTCGCGCTCCCGGTCGCTCCCGGCCCCGGGGGACCGGCACTCGAGCCGGGCGTCCGTCCCGCGGAGCGTCACGTCGAAGGTGCCGAGGAAACGGTCGTCGGTGGCCGTCTCACGAGCGCCGCGCTGGTCAGGCATGGGCTTCCCCCGTCTTCCGAATCCGTCGTCCGAACCGGTCGTCCGAAGAGGCGGGCCCCCGGCTCCCCCGGCGAGGGCCCGACACCGATCCTGCGCGCCTCGCGTGTCGCTTTTCGTCCCCCGGGACGGTGGGAAATCCGGGAGATCGCTGTCGGCGCCCGTGACGACAGAAACCGACATCCGCGCGGGCCCTCGTCGCGCGGGCCCTCGTCGCGCGGACCGTCGTCGCGCGGGCCGTCGTCGTGAGGACCATCATCGCGCGGGCCCTCGTCGCTCGTCCCCTCATCGTGCGGGCCCTCATCGCTCGGCCCCGCCCCGGCGCGGCGGATGCGCCCCCATCTCGGTCAGCCGGCGCAGCAGCAGATCCGGTTTGGTGTGCCGGGAGCATACGTACATCGCGAACATCATGCGGATGTCGGCCGGTTTGGAGTTGATCCCGCAGGCGGTCATGGCCCGGTCTATCTGCGTACGGACCGTGGAGACCTTCACATCGAGGTGGGCGGCCGTCTCCTCGTACGAGTACCCGTCCGCGTACCACTCCAGCGCGCGGACCTGGCCCTCGCTCAGCCCGGCGGCCCAGGGGGAGAACACCACGGGCTCATGGGCGGGCGGCTGCTCGGCCGACGAGGCCATGTAGAGCGCGTCCAGCAGGGTCAGCTGGCCGAGCCCGGCTCGGGCGCACTGCATCCGGAAGTCCCGCAGATCCTCCCCGTAGCGCTTCTCGCTGACGCCCAGCTCCTCCAGGATCCAGGCCACCCGGCCGCCGCGGGCCGTGCGTCCCAGCAGATCGGCGAAGTACGGCGGCACGCTGAGCCCGCATTCGCGCACCGCCGTCTCCAGGGCGGAGGCCAGATGTGGTTTCAGCCAGTGCGGATGGTTGCGGGCGTCCCATACGGCATTGGCCAGGACCGCCGCGCCGACCGTCTTGCCGAAGACCGCCTTCGCCCCGCACACCCAGGGGGCCACCCGCTGGCGCCACTGTTCGGCCGCCGTGCACACCACCACGTCCGAGCGGCGCACCAGATCGGCGAACTGTTCGGCGGTGCCGACCCCCATCATGTCCGCCACGCACACGTCGTACTCCGCACCGCTCACCTCGAGCTGTTCCACGGAGTCCACCTCGCTGACCACGGTCAGCCGTGGATCGGCGTTCAGCGCGGCCACCAGGCCGCGTCTGGTCATCTCATGGTCCTCGACCACCGCCACCTGGAGTGGCTGCTTCGGTCCGTACTCGGCCGACTCGTCTCTCATCCGACGCCCCCTTGACTCGGCTCGGTCGTGTAACTCGGCTCGGTGTTGTTGTCCCGTTGGATCGGCAGGGTGAGCGTCACCTGCGTGAACCCGGCGACCGACCGCACCCGCAGCGCCCCGCCCCGCTCGCGCAGCAGGCTCTCGTGCAGCGCCAGCGACCGCATGGCGCCGACCCCGCGCGCCAGCACCCCGGGCGGGAAGCCCACGCCCTCGTCGGTGACCACCAGCTCCACCAGCTCGCCGCCGTCGGCGTCCTCGACGAGGTCCACATGCAGCACCGCGTCATGCACCCCGGCGCTGCGCGGCACATTGATCAGCAGGGCGCGCAGCGCGGGCTCCAGCAGCTCCACCTGGGACGGCAGCACCCGGGCCGCGGCGCCGACCACCCGCTCGGTGACGATCGGCTCCACGGTGAGGGTGTCGTTGGTGGCCAGGGCCACCTGCCGGTGGACCATGCCGATCAGCGGCACCGACTCGCTGAACCGCCCGGTGCCGATGAAGGTGGCCAGCCGCTCCCGCGCCACCACCGCCGATTTGCGCAACGAGTCGATCTGGTCGGGGTCCGAGGCGTCGATCCGCTGGACGGCGTTGAGGGTGTGGCCGAGGTGGTTGTGGAGCTCGATGGCGAGCAGCTTGCGCTGCTCCTGCTCATGCAGCTGAAGGCTCATGTCACCCAGGTCGGCGGCGAGTTGCAGCAGGAACGCGGCGCCGCGGCGGATGAGATACGCCAGCGCCCCGTAGCCGGTGAGCCCGATGAGCACATCGGAGCGGGTCAGCGCCGCCGGGCCGCCGTCGCCCAGGGCGACGACCGCGGCGTAGGAGGCGGCGATCGCGCAGGTGCCGGTGATCAGCACCCGCCGCGGCTGGCCGAGCGCCGAGCCGATGCCCGCGGCCGAGATCTGCTCGGTGGTCAGCACCAGCAGCGGGGCCATGTCCTGTGACCGGTGCGCGCCCATGACCAGCGCACACGCCCACAGGAACGCCACGGCCGAGCACAGCTCCACCCCGGCCGCCACACCGTCGTACGTGGTCGGCGGCGGGCCTTGCGGATCGGGCCGGACGCCCGCGCGCTCCCGCTCGGTATCGTCCGCGAGCACCCGCCGGTGGTTGCGGACGATACGCGCGACGAACCACACGGATTCGGCCACCACCGCTATCAGCAGCAGCAACGCACCGCCGCGGTGCGGCAGATGGCCCGCGATCCCCGGAACCGTCACCGCCAGCTGGATGCCGTGCATCAGACGGAAGATCAGCAGGATGCGCAGCATCTGCCATTCCATGTCCCGGCGGGCCAGCCGGTTCCGGTCGGCCGGCGGTTCGGCGACCTGGTGATATCCGTCGGTGGGGCGCGGCGCCCGCCCACGCCCCCGCTGTCGTTCCTCGCGTGGCCACCGCCACGCCCATGCCCATGAACGCGGCCGCAGCCGCCCCCGTAACCGAGCCACGTGCCCCCCGATTTCCCCCGGATTCCAGTGTGCGGTGGCCGGGGGCGGCGCAATAGGGACCCTTGGCCCTGGGGGACCCGCGTGTGCGGGTACGCGAGGGCGCTCGGAGGCATACCGGGGGCGCGTGACGCGTCCTCTTCCACGCCGCCCCACCGCACCTGCGGCGCCTCGGGCCGTTACGCCTCCCGCGCCGCCAGGCTGGCCCGCACCGCGCGCACAAGGGCCTGCGCACGCGGGTCGGCGGTGACACCGCGCCGCATACCGTTGGTGACGTAGGCAAAGCCGATGCGCGCCTCCGGGTCGGCGAAGGCGAGGGAGCCACCGCGCCCCGGGTGGCCGAAGGAACCCGGCCCCAGCAGCGGGCAGGCCGGGCCGTGCAGCATGTAGCCGAGGCCGAACCGGGTACCGACGACCAGGACCCGGTCCGGACCAGCGGACTCCTCGGTACGGGCCATCGTCAGCGTCGCCGGGGCGAACAGCCTGCCCCCCGAACGGGCCGTACGGGCCGAGGGCAGTGGGCCGATCAGCGCCGCGTAGAAGCGGGCCAGCGCTTCGGCGGTCGCCACCCCGCCCGAGGCGGGCAACTCGGCGGCCAGATACGCGGGGTCGTTCTCGTCCGGCAGCGGTGTGATCGCGGCGAACGCCCGCCGGGTCAGCGACTCGGGGTCCCGGTACGCCTCGGCGACCGACCGCTTGGGGCGCAGCCGCGGCCCCTGGGCGACGGGCGCGGAGAGCGCCTCCACCGCCGCGATCCGGCCCACCCGGCCCCGCTGCTCCTCGGGCAGCCCGAGCCACAGGTCGAGCCCCAGCGGCCGGGCGATCTCCTCGGCGATCCAGCGCCCGATGGTCCGCCCGGTGACCCTGCGCACCAGCTCGCCCAGCAGCCAGCTGTACGTCTGGGCGTGGTAGCCGTGGGCCGTACCGGGCTCCCATACGGGCTGCTGGGCGGCGACGGCCCGCGGCCCGGATATGCCGTCGATGGCCTCGGCGGGGGTCAGCGGGGTGTCGAGCACGGGCACGCCGGTGCGGTGCGCGAGGAGATGGCGCACCAGCACCCGCTCCTTGCCCGCCGCCTTGAACTCCGGCCAGTAGGTGCTGACCCGGCCGTCCAGGTCCAGCTGGCCGCGCTGGTGCAGCAGCAGCGGCACGGCGGCGGCCACGCCCTTGGTGACCGACCGGACGATCTGGGCGGTGTCCTGGACCCAGGGCTCGGGGCCGTCGCCGGACGCCTCGGGGCTGTTGTCGCCGTCGTTGTCGGGGGTCTTCGTACCGCCCCACAGATCGACGATCTTCTCGCCCTCCCGGTACAGGACCACGGCCGCGCCGCGCTCACCGTGCCGGGCGAAGTTCGCCGCGAAGGCGTCCCGGACCGGTTCAAAACCGTCCGCCACCGTGCCCTGGACGTCCACCACTGTCCGACTCCCGCCATGCCGACCCGAGCGTGTGTGCTGTGTTTCTCTTATGGTGCAACGCCCCCCGCGTGAGGATCATGCCGGGGCCGGGCATGATCCCGGCGGACCCGCCGCCATGGGGCGGCGGTGGTCCCGGAGCCGACGAGAAGGGGCACATGGTGCGGAGATTCGAGGGCTACGCGGTCATGCTCACCGGCGCGGGGCGCGGGATCGGTGAGGTGACCGCCCGCCGGTTCGCCGACGAGGGCGCCCGGGTGCTGATCACCGACCAGGACGGTGAACGGGCCGCGAAGGCCGCCGCTTCCATACGGGCCGACGGCGGCGAGGTCGAGTCGCTGGGCTGCGACGTGGCCCGGCGGGCGGACATCGAGGCGGCCGTGGCGCACGCCGTAAGGAGCTTCGGAAGGCTGGACGTCCTGGTCAACAGCGCCCACTCGTGTCACGTCGACACCCCGCTGTTCGAGGACCAGGCGGACGACGAGTGGCAGCAGGACATCGATGTCACCCTCGGCGGCGCCTTCCGCTTCTCCCGCGCCGCGCTGCCGCATCTGGCCGCCGCGGACGGCCGGGGCGCGATCGTCAACGTCGGCTCGGTCAACGGCCTCCAGGACTTCGGCAACCACGCCTACAGCGCCGCCAAGGCGGGCCTGGGCAGCCTCACCCGCACCCTGGCCGCCCACGCCGCCGGCCGGGGCGTCCGCGTCAACCTCGTGGCCCCCGGCACGATCCGCACCCCCGGCTGGGACGGCCAGGAGGACACCCTGCGCCGCGCCGCCGAGGTCTACCCCCTCGGCCGGGTCGGCGAACCCACCGACATCGCCGCCGCCATCACCTTCCTCGCCTCCTCCGACGCCGCCTGGATCACCGGGATCACCCTCCCCGTGGACGGCGGCATCACGACCACGAACGTGGCGGTGCGCAGGGCCTTCGGTCACTCGGAGACGCCCAGCGAGACATAGTCGTAGCCGCCCTGCCAGGGGTCGCTCGTATAGACGTTGGTCAGCCGGGAGCCGCGCCAGAGCACGCTCTTCTGGAACAGGATGGGCAGATAGGCGGCGGAGTCGGAGATCCTCCGATTGATCTGCGCGTAGTCGTCCCCGGCCTTCTCCGGGGCCTGTTCGGCGATCGCCGTGTCGAAGAGGTGGTCGATCGTCGGGTCGTCCACCTCCGCGACATTGAGGTTCGCGGTTCTCTCGATGAAACGGCTGTCGGCGAGCAGCTGGAGAAAGCTCTGACCGGTCGGGAGGTCGGAGCTCCACCGGTAGATGACGATGCCGTACCCCTTCTTCTTCACCACCTCGGGTGCGCCCAACGTCTCGCTGTATCGGGCGAAGTCGACCTGATCGATATCGGTGTCGATACCGACTTTTTCCAGCGACGACCTGAGCGACTCGGCGACGGCCACGTCGGCTGGGCGGTTATTGCGCACCGCGATGGTGGTCGTGAAGCCGTTCGGCTTTCCGCACGCCTTCAGCTCTTCTTTCGCCTTGGTGGCGTTCGGCTTGCCACGCGTCTTGCGCGTCTCGTACGGGTCGTAGGAGGAGTCGGAGCCCGTGATGGTGGACGGGAGCATATGGGGTGCGATATCGCCGGAGAGCACACCACCGGAGGCGGTTTGCATGTTCTCTCTGTCCGCCGCGTAGAGGACCGCCTTACGGCAGTGGACGTTGTCCAGGGGTTTGACGGAGCGGGGGAGGGCGGCCAACAGGAGGCCCTGGGTGTACGGGTTGTCCAGCCGGGCACTCAGGTCTGAACTGCTCCTGGCCTTGGTGAGGGCGGTCCCGGTGAGCCCGGAGGATTCCAGGTCCAGGTGGTACTGGCCTGAGAACAGTGCCTCGGCCTTCGCCTGCTCATCGTCGTTGACATTCACCGTGATCCGGTCGGGAAGAGCGGCGCGGATCGGGTCGGACGACCGCTTCCACTCGGTGTTGCGGACCAGTTCCAGCGATTTGCCCGGCTGATAGGAGTCGAATTTGTACGGCCCCGAGGAGAACGGCCTGTTCGTGTACTTGCCCTTGGTGTCCTTCTCCTTTTTCACGGGGGATCCGGACGGTGTGGCGAGCATGCGCTCGAAGTCGCCGTTGAGCTTGGGCAGTTTGAAGACGATGGTCCTGTCGTCCGGGGTCTTGATGGCCTTCAGATCGGAGGTGCCCTTGTACGGGCCTTTGTAGGTGAGGTCGGGATCGAGCGCCTGCTGGAGGAAGATTGGGCCACCCGGGATGTCGTTCTGGGCCCAGACCCGCTCAATGCCGTATTTGATGTCATAGGACGTGATCGGGGAGCCGTCCTCCCAGGTGATCCCGTCGCGCAGAGTGTAGGTGTACGTCTTACCGCCGTCGGTCACCTTGGCCGTCTTCTCCGCGAGGTCGGGGACCAGTTCGGCGCCGTCCTTACCGGGCTTGGGGGCGTAGGTGACCAATTGGCGGGCGTAGTAGCGGGAGAAGTTCCAGACGAAGCCGAAATAGGTGCGTTGGGGGTCCCAGTAATCCGCGTCGTTCTGGCTGATGAACTTCAGCGTCCCGCCCGGTTTCGTCGAGGCGTTGACGACGGAGCCCTTGGTCGCGGCGTTGTACCCGGAGGTGGGGCCCGGCTTCGGTTTGCCGGACGACTTGGAGGTGTCGCGCCCGGTGTCGCGCCCGGAGTCGTCCTTGGAGGAGCCATCCATCCAGGACATCGCCAGGGGCACGCCCGCGGCCACCAGGGCCACGAAGAGCGCTCCCGCCAGCCCGTAGGTGACGGCGCGGCGGCGGCCCCGAGCGGCGCCGCCGGGGGAGGGAAGCGGGGCGGGCGACGGCAGGGCCATCGGCGACCAGGTGGGCATCGGCGGCACGGCGGGCGGCGGCGTGGGCGGCGTCGGCTCGTGGTCGTACGGCGGGGGTGCCGGGCCGAAACCGGGCGGTGCCCAGGCGGCGTTACGGGCCAGGGCGAGCCCGCCCGCCGTATTGCGGTCACGCTTCTGCGGCAGCGGCCGCCCCTTGGCCCGCAGTGCCGCGTACACCTGCGCGTAGACCGTGTCCAGGTCCAGCAACTCCGGCCCGCCCGGCACCCCCTCGCGCAACAGCCGCAGCAGCTCACCCGTGAAGGCCGTATGGGTCTCACCGGGCGGGGCGAGCGCGAAGCTGGTGTCGGGGACGGAGGCCAGCAGATAGGTGCCCTCGATCTCCACCTGGTCGATGACCGCCTCGGCGCTCGCCGCGCTCATGAAGCCGAGCACGCGTCCGCTGAAGCAGCAGTCGAGCAGCATCACCTGACGCCCGGCCCGCCCGTCCAGCACGACGTCGCGCAGCGTGCCGTACGGCAGTCCGGTGTAGGAGCGGTGCTGTATGGACCCGGTCAGTCCCAGGAAGAGCTCGCCGCGGCGCGGTTCCACGAGGCCGTGTCCGGCGAAGTACACCAGCAGGGTGTCCGTGGCCTCCTCGGCCGCGGTCCGGACGGCCTCGAGGACCTCGACCGCGGTGCTGGGGTCCTCGATGACCGTGCAGTGCTCGGGCCTCAGTCCCCAGGAGCCCGGGGCGCACAGGGCCGCCGCCAGCGCGCTCAGGTTGTTGGCCACCGCCGGGATCTGCTCCAGGTGGGCGTAGCGGCTGGTGCCGATGAGCACCGCGCGGCTGGCGGCCGGGTCGGGCAGAACGGCCACGGCTATCGCCCTTCCCCGCCGCCCTGACGGTCCGGTTCGGGTTCCCGTTCCGGTTCGGGGGCCGCCGGGCGCTCCAGCGCGTCGATCAGCCGCCGCAGCTCCTCGTCGCCGCCGCTGTCGATGTCGACCGTAAGGTCGCCACGGCGCACGGTGATCCGTTGCCCGTGCGGCCGCGTCTGCCGCCAGGTGGACAGCGCCAGCGCGAAGGAGGCCGCGCTCCAGGCGTTGTCGGTGATGAGCTGCAGCACATCGGTGAGCACGCCCATCTGGCCCGGCGAGGGCTCGGCCTGGACCAGCTCCACCCGGGCGCCATGGCGCGCGCCCGGATCCCGTCTCAGCCAGTCGTGGAGCGAACGGAGCTCCGCCTCCCCACCGGTCACCGCTACGTCGATCCGCACCAAGTCCCCCTTGTGACGACGGTCTCCCGATTCTGTCGTACCCAGAGCCGCCCGCGCAGGATCAACGGAGCGCAGGGGCAACGGAGTACGGGTGCGACGGAGTGCGGGCGCGACGAGTGCGGGGCACGCGCGACGGAGTGCGCGGTCAGCCCGCGTGCAGCATCAGCCCGATGCCCGCGACCATCAGCCCCGCCGCCGCGATCCTCGGACCGCCGAACCCCTCCTTGAAGAACAGCGCGCCGATCGCCGCGCCCACGATGATCGACGATTCGCGCAGTGCCGCGATCGGGGCGAGTTCGGCCCGGGTCTGGGCCCACAGGACCAGACCGTAGGCGGCGACCGACAGCAGCCCGCCGAGCAGTCCGCGCGCCGCGACCGGCCGCAGCTGCCGGAGGAGCGCACCGCGCCGGATCACCAGGGCGCAGACGGGGATGGCGAAGCCCTCCAGGATCATCAGCCAGGCGATGTAGCCGGGCGGGCTGCCGGAGGCGCGTACCCCCAGACCGTCCACGACGGTGTACGCGGCGATGGACAGACCGGTGGCGATGGCGGCCGTAAGGGCGAGCCACTGCGGCGCGCCCCCGCCGTTCTCCCCGTTCCCCTCGCGCTCGGCGTGCCGCGACCCCCTGATGCCCCACAGCGCCACGCCCACCAGCCCCGCCGAGGCCAGCGCGATGCCCGCCGCCTGCCAGCGGTCCGGCCGCTCGCCGACGAAGACCGCGGCGGCCACGGTCACCACCAGCGGTGCGGTGCCGCGCGCGATGGGGTACATCTGGCCGAAGTCGCCCAGGTGGAACGAGCGCATGAGCAGCAGCTGATAGACCACATGGATGGCCGCGGAGGCCAGCAGATACGGCCAGGCGTCCGCCGCGGGCAGCGGGGTGAGCGGCAGCAGCGCCAGCCCGCACAGTGCCCCGCCGCCGCCCACCAGGGTGAAGGCGAGCAACTGGTCCCTGATGCCGTGCGCGATGGCGTTCCAACTGGCGTGGGTGACGGCCGCTATGAGTACGGCGGCCGCGACCAGCGGGGTCACGCGGACCGCTCGCGCACATCCACCAGGGTGGCCTCGGCATGCGCGATCAGGGCCTTGGGGCCGAGCGGGAAGACGGTGTGCGGATTGCCCGCCGCGGCCCATACGGTCTCGTGGTCCAGCAGCCGGCGGTCGGCGAGGACGCGGGTACGGGTGCGGTGGCCGAAGGGCGGCACCCCGCCGATGGCGTAGCCGGTGGTCTCCCGCACCAGCGCCGCGTCCGCCCGGCGGACGCTCCCGGCGCCCAGTTCTCGCCGTACGAGCTCGACGTCGACCCGTGACGCCCCGTCCATCAGCACCACCACCGGCTGTCCGTCCGCCTCGAAGACCAGCGACTTGACGATCTGGCTCAGCTCACAGCCGATCGCCGCGGCGGCCTCGGCGGCGGTACGGGTGGCGTCGGGGAACCGGCGCACCTCGACGTCCAGGCCGAGCTCGCGCAGGGCGTCGGCGAAGCGGGGGTGGGCGGCGGTGTCAGGGGTGGAGTCGACCATGGAACGACGCTATCGACGCCCCCGCGCCCCCCGCCAGGACTTTTCCCGCCGGTGGCATGCGGGCCCCGTCGACCGGCCCGACCCGCCGACCGGCCGAACGCGAAGCACGCCGGGGGGGGGGCGGAGCCCCGGGCGCGCGCCGCGGGCGCT
>NZ_JBHYVB010000152.1:0-28310 GCF_042750115.1 Streptomyces sp. NPDC059455 | reverse complement strand
CCGCCGCCTCGGCGTCCATGACGCCGCCCTGATGGACCGCCGCCACGACGCCGAACAGTGGGCGCGGAACGCCTCCCGGGGCGCCGCGCCCCGCGTCGTGGCCAGGCTGGACCGCTGCGGGGCCGCGCCGGGCGGCGCACCGGTGGCGGCACGGGAGGAGGAGCCGGAGCGCTACCGGCTGCGGCTGTGGTGCGACGACGGGGACGGGCTGCGCCAGGTGTCGGACGACAGCGAACGGCCGCGCGGCGCACAGGAGGTGGCCCAGGAGATCTTCGCCGCCGTGGCCTCGCTGCGCCGCCCCGACCCCTCGGGGCCACGGCCCGTCATCGAACTGATCGTGGACCGGGACGCCCTGGAGGTGCCCGTGGACCGCTGGAAGGCTGCGGGGCCGGGGGCGGTGCTCCCCATCCGGCTCGGCACCCCGTACCCCCTGGTCGTCAACTGCCCCGAGCTGCGGGAGCTGAACGGCGGCACGATGCTGGACCAGTGGCGGGAGCGCTGGGCCCGGCTGGAGGCCGAGGAGCCCGTGCACATCGACGACACCACGGCCCCGGACCCGGAGGCGGTGTGCGGTCTGCTCATGGAGCGGCTCACCGCCCGGGTCACCGTCGATGTGGCGGCCCACCGGCGCACCGGTGTGGTGCAGATGTGTCTGGCCGCGGGCGTTCCGGTGGTGCTGTGGGACCGCAGCGGGGAGCAGGGGTCCCCGGCCGTGCGCCACGCGGCGGGGGCGAGCACCCGTCAACTGCCCGAGGCCGTACGGACCTACCGTACGAAGACCCTGCAGCGGCCCGACGAGTACCCCGGGCGGCCGGTGCTCGCCTGGGCCGATGCCGGGCGGGCGCTGCCACGGCTGGACCTTGTGGACCCCACGGAGTGACGGTGGGACCCGCGAGGACGGCGAGATGTGATGACGAGACGGCAGGAGGCGCGCGATGTCCGCTGAGGCGGGCCGAGAGGGAGGTTCCCCGATGAATCCACGGGAAGAGCCCGACTGGCGGCTGTTCCGGGGGGACGGCGTGCCCCGGCATGTGGAGATGCCACCCGCTCCGCCGTGGCGCCGCTTCGGCGGCGGGGAGCAGGCGGCCCCCGGTGGGAACCGGACGCCGTCAGCTTCCGGCCGCCCGGCGCCGTATCTGATCGAGCCCGAACACGCGGACGTCGTCAATGCGGCCCTCCACCTGCGGCGTCCGCTGCTCGTCACCGGCAGCCCCGGGACCGGCAAGTCCTCGCTCGCGCGGGCGATCGCGCATGAGATGGACCTGGGCGAGGTGCTGCGCTGGCCGGTCAACAGCCGTTCCACCGTGCAGGACGCGCTCTACCGCTACGACGCGATCGGGCGACTGCGCGAGACGGCCCTGACGCGCGACCGCGGCGAGGCCGAGCCGGACATCGGCAGCTTCGTACGGCTCGGGCCGCTGGGCACCGCGCTGGTGCCGGGCGAACGCCCCCGGGTGCTGCTCGTCGACGAGCTCGACAAGGGCGACGTCGACCTGCCGAACGATCTGCTGACCGTCTTCGAGGAGGGCGAGTTCGAGATCCCCGAGCTGGCCCGGCTGCCGGAGGAGCAGTCGGTGGTGGATGTGCTCACCGAGCGGGCGGGCGAGCGGGCCACGGTGCGGCGGGGCCGGCTGGTGTGCGAGGAGTTCCCGGTCGTGGTGATCACCAGCAACGGTGAGCGCGACTTCCCGCCCGCCTTCCTCCGCCGCTGTGTCCGGCTGGAGCTGCCCACCCCCGACGAGTCGCGACTGCGGGCGATCGTCACCGCGCATCTGGGAGACGACGCGCTGGAGGACGTCGATCAGCTGCTGGACGCCTTTCTCCGGCGCCGGGCGGCCCGCGAGCTGGCGACCGACCAACTGCTGAACGCCGTGTTCCTGCGGGCGGGCGGCATGGACGTGACGGCGGACGGGCTGCTGGAAGCGGTGCTGCACCGGCTGGGCGGGGCGGTGTGACACGTGGAGCGGGGGGACGCCGAGCGGGGCGGGGCCAGGCAGGGTGACGCCGGGCAGGACGACGCCACGCAAGGCGACACCGGGCAGGGCGACACCGGGCAGGGCGACACCGGGGGCGGCGGCACCGGGCGAGACCGCGGCGGGCAAGGCCCCGCCAGGCCGTTGGGGCGGCTTGACGAGGCGATCGCGGTCCTTGCGTCCAGCGGTCTCGAGCTGTCCAGGGAGGAGCTGCTCGACGCGCTCTGGCTGGCCGGACGGCTGCCCGAGGACGGCGCGGAGCGGGCGCCCCTGGCCCGCGCGGTGACCCGCGGCGGGAGGGCGCTGCCCGCCACGCGCCCCGAGCCCGCTCCCCGCCCCGCGACCACGGCCTCGCCGCCCGCGTCCGCTCAGCGGACCGGCCGGCCGACCACGCCCGCCGATACCGCGCAGGCCAACGGCGGCGAGCCCGGCGCCCAGCCGTCCGCCCCCGCCGAGGGGCGGCCGGACGACCCTCCGGAGCAGCGCCCCGCCCGGACCCCGCACGCTGGCGATCAGCGGCTGCGCGGTCTGTACGGCGGCAGCCAGGGGCCCGGTGCGGAGTACGCCGAGGGCGTACCCCCAGACGCGCGGCGCGCACTGCCCCTGCGCGTACCCGAGGACAAGGCGCTGCACCAGGAGCTCTCCATCGGCCGTGCCCTGCGCCCGCTCAAACAGCACCGTCCCAATCCGCTCAAGCGGGAGTTCGACGAGGCCGCCACGGCCACGGCGCTCGCCGAGACCGGTCTGCCGGACGTGGTGACCCGCCCCGCCCGCGAACGCTGGCTCGATCTCGCGCTCGTCATCGACGACGGGATATCGATGCTGCTGTGGCGGCGGCTCACCGTCGAGCTGCGCACCGTACTGCAGCGCTCGGGCGCCTTCCGCGTCGTCCGGGTCCTGGGTCTGCACACGCGCGGCGGCGGCGCCCCCGCGCTGCGCGCCCGCCCCTACGCCCCGGAGGCGCCCCTGCTGCCCACGACGGCACTGTCCGACCCCTCCGGGCACACGCTGGTGCTCGTGGTGAGCGACGGGGTGGGCGCGGCGTGGCGGGACGGGCGGATGGGCCAGGTGCTGGCGCGCTGGGCGGGGCTGGGCCCCACAGCGGTGGTGCACGCGCTGCCGCCCCGGCTGTGGGAGGGCTCCGGGATCCGGACCCGGCGCTGGCAGGTGCGCACCCGCAGACCGGGTTCGGCCAACGCGGACTGGACGGTCGCGGATCCGGTGCTGCCCGCCGCCCTGGCGCGTTTCGACGGGGTGCCGGTTCCGGTGCTGGAGCCGGACGCCGGGCCGCTGGCCGACTGGGCCCGGCTGATCGCCTCCGCGAGCGGTACGGCGGTCCTCCCGCTGCTGGTCCCGCCGCGCGACGGCCCGCACGACAGCCCGCACGACGGCCTCCGCACCATCCCGGCCGCCGCCGTCCCCGCCTCGGCCGCCGCCGTCCCCGGCCCAGCCGCCGTCCCCGCCCCGGCCGATGAGCTCGGCCGCGTCCAGCGCTTCCGGGACGCGGCGTCCCCGGAGGCGTACCGGCTGGCGGCCCATCTCGCCGCCGTGGCACCGCTGCCGGTGCCGGTGATGCGGATGGTGCAGAAGGCGGTGGACGGCCGGACCGACACCGGACGGCTGGCCGAGGTGTTCCTGGGCGGGCTGATGCGCCCCGTCGAACCGCCCGCCTCGGCGGGTTCGGACCCGCTCCCGCCCGAACACCGCCCCTTCACCTTCACCGACGCGGCCCAGCGGGCGCTGCTGGGCGCGGTGCCGCTGGCGGAGCTGGTCGCGACCAGCCGACTCATCGGCCGTCGTCTTGAGCAACTGGCGGGCCGCTCCCCCGACTTCCCGGCCTGGCTGGCCGACCCGGGCGGCAGCGACCGGCTCCCGCCCGGCGCCCGGCCCTTCAGCACGGTGGAGCGACGGCTGGCGGCCCGGCTGGGGGCCACATCGCTGTCGTCGGCATTCACGACCCGTACGGCGGCGGAGCAGTGGCGCCGCCTGGAGCCCAGAGACCCACGCACCATCGGTCCGTACCGGCTGACGATGGCCGGACCACCGGGAGCGCGGATCAATCCGTATCTGGGCCGGGACGCATACGACGCGGAGGCCGTCGTCCAGATGGCCCGGCATGTGCGCGGCCAGCAGGACGCCGACCTGCTGGCGGTGGAGGCGGAGGCGCTGCGCCGGATGGACGGCCGCTACGCCCGCCGTCTGCTGCGCGAGGGGCTGGCCGACGACGTTCCGTGGGTCGCGGAAGAAGCCCTCATCGGGGAACGGCTGGACTTCGTCCTGCGCGGCGACGCCGAGCGGTGGGGGGACCGGCTGGACGACGCCCTCCTCACCAGCCCCGAGCGCTGGGACGGGCATACCGCCCTCGCGCTCGCCCGCAAGGTCGCGGACGCGGTGCGGATCTCCGAGAACGTGGGGATGGTGCACGGCGACCTCAGCATCAGCACCGTGCATATCGCCGGTGAGGACATCCTCCTGACCGGCTGGTCGTCGTCCGCCATCGATGGGATGCCGTCGCCGGCGTCCGCCGGTGGCCGCCCGCCGACCTCCGAGGAAGTCGTCGGTGCGCTGGGCGACATCCTGTTGTGCCTCGGCGGCGGGGCACAGACGCGTCATCCCGCCCCGGGGCTGTATTTCATGCCGCGCTGGAGCGGTGCCGTCTGGGAACCGCTCCGCGCCGTGGTGATGGCATGCCGGGAGAACCCCCGCCACCACACGGCACGCGGGATCTGGGAATTCCTCATGGGCTTCCGACCGGACGCCGGGGCGCCGGAAGCCCACCCCCGGAGCTCTCAGCCCGAGCAACCCACCGCCTGCCCGCTGTGCGGCAATCCGCTGGACCCGTACGACCGCTACTGCGGCATATGCGGCACAGACCTGTCCACGACACCGCCCCTGTCGCCGCCGTCCGACTCCGCCGACGCTCCCCGCACGGAGCCGGAGAGCGGCCTGCCCTCGTTCGACCGGTACCGCGCCTACCGCAGGCTGGGCGGCAGCCGAGGGCAGGACGTCTATCTGGCCCGTCGATCAGGCGCATCGAACGATGTGGTGGTACGCGTCGCCCCGGGCGCCAGTCGGGAACTGCGGGCCGAGGCGGAGGCGCTGCGGCGGATGTCCGGGCATTACGCGCCCCGGCTCCTCATCGACGCCTCTTCCGGCAACCCTCCGTGGCTCGCGATGGAATGCGCCCGGCTCCCCGACGGCTCACCGGCCCCACCGCTGTCCGCGCTCCTGGGCCGGCGCTCCGACGGCTCACCCCGCTTGGACCCCGTGCACGCCGCCACCATCGGCCTCCGCATCGCCGAGGCGGTGAACATGTGCGCGCTCAAGGGCGTCGTGCCCGGGACCCTTACGGCGGACACCGTGCTCGTCGTCGGCCATACGGTGAAACTCATCGGCTGGACCGACGCGAGCCTCAACGACCGCCGTCCGAAGGCCCCCACCGCCGCGGACAACGTCCACGCCCTGGGCGAGATCCTCCGTGCACTGAGCGACGCGCAGCCGACCGCTCAGCTCTCCCAGACGGACGCCGTATGGCGCGAACCCAAGCTGATCTCGATCATCTCCGCCTGTCTGGACGACCGGCCGGGCAGGCGACCGTCGGCGGGCCGGGTGGCGGACGTCCTCGTCCAGTGCCTGGCTGCCGCGCCGCCCCCGGCCCCGCCCCCGCCGCCGGACGAGGCACCGGACGCCGGGCCCGCCCCCACGGCGGCTCCCGAGCCGCCGCAGCCCCCTCGCTCCACCCGCTCGCGCCTGGCCGCGCTCGTGGGGCTCGGCGGGCGGTCGGCCAGGGCGGAGCAGCGACAGCGCAAGCTGGACCTCATCCGTACGCCGCTGCCGTCCTGCCACCGCATCGCGGTGACCTACCCGGTGGGGACCGGGCGCACCGCGACGACGCTCGTGCTCGGTTCGATCCTCGCGAGCGAACGCGAGGACAAGGTCGCCGCGTTCGGCGCGGGCCCGTTGGGCATCGAAGTGGGTCACACCAGACGGACACCGTCCGGGCTCGAGATCTTCGCGGGGCCCTCCGCACCGGGCGCCCGCACGACCCCGAGAACCCGGCCCACCGACCAGGAACCCCGCCGCGTCATCGCCGACCTGAGCAGCCGCTACGCGGTCGTCCTCGCCGACACCGGTACGTTCCTCGACGCCAGACGGGTCATCCCCGATCTCGCCGACCAGCTGTTGATCGTCACCAGCACGTCCGCAGAGCACAGGTGGAGCGCGCACACGATCCTGGACAAACTGGAGGAAGGCGGTCATGCGGAGCTGGTACGCCAGGCCATCACCGTGATCAACAGGTCGTCCGAGACCGAGACCGCCTCCGACGGCGATCTGGCGGAGGGGTTCCGGGCCCGCTGCCGCGGTGTGGTCGTCGTGCCGTACGACGAACATCTGGCCACCCAGCGTGACATCGGCCTCGAACAACTCGCCCCCAAGACCCTCGACGCCCACATCGACCTCGCCGCCCTGGTCGCGGAGGGGTTCCCCGGGGCCGGGACATAGCGCCCGCCGCGAGGGCCTATCCTCTACGCCATGTCGTCCGCCGATTTGATCCGCATCGTCTCCCGTTCCTCCCCCATGGCCCTCGCCCAGGTCGAACGGGTCCGTACCGAGCTCGCCGCGCTGCGGCCGGGGATCCGTACGGAGGTCGTACCGGTCACCACCTCCGGCGACCGGTGGATGGGCGATCTGTCGAAGCTGGGCGGGAAGGGCGCGTTCACCAAGGAGGTGGACGCCACGCTGCTGGCGGGTGAGGCGGATCTCGCGGTGCACTGCATCAAGGACGTGCCCGCCGACCGTCCGCTGCCCGCGGGCACGGTCTTCGCCGCTTACCTCAAGCGGGACGACATCCGCGACGCCGTCATCCACCCGGGCGGGCTGACCCTCGACGAGATGCCCGCTGGGACCCGGATCGGCACCTCCTCGGTCCGCCGCGTCGCCCAACTGGCCATCACCCACCCGCAGTTGGAGTGCGTGCCGATGCGCGGCAACGCCAACCGCCGGCTGGAGAAGCTGGACGCGGGCGACTGCGACGCGCTGCTGCTGGCCGTCTCGGGTCTCGAGCGGATCGGCCGTACGGACCGGATCAGCGAGATCCTGCCGGTGGACACCATGTGCCCACCGATCGGGGCCGGGGTGCTGGGGCTCCAGTGCCGGGAGGACGACACCGAGACGATCGAGGCCGTGGCCGGGCTCGGCGACGCCGCGGTCTGGAAGGAAATCACCGCGGAGCGCATGCTGCTGCATGTGCTCCAGGGCCACTGCAACTCCCCCATCGCGGGCTATGCCAAGGCCGAGCGCGACGGCCGCCTCTCCCTGCGCGCCCGGGTCTTCAGCCCCGACGGCAAGACGGTCCTGGACGCCCACGAATGGGCGGGCCCCCTGGACCCGGCCACCCTGGGCACATCGGTCGCGGTGGCACTCCTCCGGCAGGGCGCCCGCGAGGTCATCGACACCATCCCGCACTGAGGCGCTGTCCCGCACTCATCCCGCACTTGAGGCGCTGTTGTCCCGCGCTGAGACCGCCTCAGGCCCCTCCCGGGCCCCCGGGCCCCCGGGCCCTCCTGGGCCCTACCGCGCCCGCAGCCGTCGCCACACCGCACGTGCCGCGTGGTGGCCGGACATGCCGTGGACGCCGGGCCCGGGTGGGGTGGCGGAGGAGCAGAGGTAGACCGCCGGGTGGGCGGTGGCGTAGGGGACGCGGGCCAGCTTGGGACGTATGACGGCCTGGATGCCCTCGAAGGCGCCGCAGGCGATGTCGCCGTCGATGTAGTTGGCGTTGCGGGCGGCGAGTTCGGGTGGGCCGGCCGCCGCGCGGGCCAGGACCAGATCGCGGAAGCCGGGGGCGAAGCGCTCGATCTGACGCTCGATCACCTCCGTGGCGTCGCCCTTCCAGCCGCTGGGCACATGGCCGTAGGCCCAGAAGGTGTGCTTGCCCTCCGGGGCGCGGGAGGGGTCCAGGAGGCTGGGCTGGGCGGTGATCAGGAACGGGGCGGAGGGGTCGCGGCCCTCGACGGCGGCCCGTAGCGCCGCGCCGATCTCGCCCGAGGTGGGGCCGACGTGGACGGTGCCCGCGCGGCGGGCGTCGGGCGCGGTCCAGGGGACCGGGCCGGACAGCGCGTAGTCGATTTTGAAGGCGCTGGCCCCGTAGCGGTAGCGGCGGTAGGCGTTGCCGAGACCGGCGATACGGGCCAGGGCACGCGGCGAGGTGTCGAAGATGTAGGCGCGGGCGGGCGGCAGCTCGTCGAGCCGCTTGACCTCGGTGGAGACGTGGATCGTCCCGCCGTGTGCGCGCAGGTACGCCCCCAGCGCGTCCACGATCGACTGGGAGCCGCCGCGCGGGATCGGCCAGCCGACCTCATGGGCCGCGACGGCGAACATCAGGGCGGGGCCGCCGGTGGCCGGGGAGCTGGTGGGCGCGATGGCGTGCCCGGCCAGCCCGGCGAACAGGGCGCGCGCCTTCTCGTCGCGGAAGCGGAGCGGGCCGGCGAGCAGCGAGACCGGCTGGAGTGCGTGCAGCCCGAAGCGGGCCCAGGTGATCGGGTCGCGGGGCACTCCGTCCCAGTGGGCGCGCAGCAGATCGGGGGCGAGGGTGGCCCAGCGGCCGAGGTAGGGCGCCAGCAGCCGGCGGTAGGTTCCGGCGTCGCGGGGGCCGAGCGACATGGCGGTCTCGCCGACCGAGCGGGCCAGCACCGCGGCCGTGCCGTCCGGGAAGGGGTGGGCCAGCGGTAGCTCGGGGTGGAGCCACTCCAGGCCGTACCGGGCCAGCGGCATCCGCTCGAAGGCCGGGGAGCCGATGGCGAGGGGGTGCACGGCGGAGCAGGAGTCGTGCCGGAAGCCGGGGAGGGTCAGCTCTTCGGTGCGTGAGCCCCCGCCGATGGTGTCCGCGGCCTCGAAGATCTCCACCGCGCAGCCGCGGCGGGCGAGTTCGACGGCCGCGGTCAGCCCGTTCGGTCCGGCACCCACTACGACCGCGTCGAGCATGGACGGCACGTCGGCTCCCCCTCGTCCTCGAGGTATCGGTGGAACGATCAGCCGGCGTCGGCCAGCAGGCCCAGGATATGCCGAACTGCCGCCTCGTCCCTGGCCGCCGTGAAAGGAAGGGCGTTGCCCCCGCTGATCCGGAACGGCTTGCCGTCGAGCGTGCTGTGCGCGCCGCCCGCCTCGTCGACCAGCAGCAGACCGGCGGCGTGGTCCCAGGCGTTCTCCCAGGTGAAGGCGACGGCGTCGAGCAGGCCCCGGGCCACGTTCAGATACTCCAGACCGGCCGAACCGCAGGGGCGCACCTCGGCGCCCGGCGCCCGCAGGCCCGACAGGGTGCGCTTCTCCGCGTCGGTGGTGAAGTCGAAGTGGGAGATGGCGACGTGGAGGGCCGTGCCGGGCTCCGGGGAGCCGCTGTGGATCGGCTCGCCGTTCAGCAGCGCGCCCCCGCCGCGGCGGGCGATGGCCATCAGGTCGAGCACCGGGGCGTACGTCCAGGACGCGAGGAGCTCTTCCCGGTGGGCGAGGGTGACCAGCGTCGAGAAGCCGGGGTCGCCGTGGACGAACTGCCGGGTGCCGTCGACCGGGTCGACGATCCAGACGGGCGCGTCGCCGCCGAGGGCGGTGAGCACGGCCGGGTCGGCGTGCACCGCCTCCTCGCCCACCACCACGGAGCCGGGCAGCAGCTTGGTGAGGGCGTCGGTCAGATGCTCCTCGGCCAGCCGGTCGGCGGTGGTCACCAGGTCGTGCGGGCCCTGCTTCTCGACGATCTCATGGGCGGCGAGCTGCCGGAAGCGCGGCATGACCTCTTCGGCGACCGCCTCGCGGACCGCCTTCTCCACCGCGCCGAGATCACCGGCGAGAAATTCATCGATCATGCGTTCATCGAATCATGTCTCTGCGACAGCGAGTGGCACGGCGACTGCGGGAAGGTGTCATCGAGGTGAAGGGAGCGACCGCCGCGAAAGGCGCGAACCCGCATATTTACCGATAACACGGCGCACCCCGGTGATGTACGGGAACGGGCGCGGGGTCACGGCACGCGTTCGGCGGGCTGGTCGGGGGCCGGTTCGGGGCTGGGCTCCGCCGGGCGGCGGGCCCGGGAGCCGGTGGTGAGCAGGCCCAGCGTCACGATGGCGAGCCCGCATCCGGCCATGATCGCCCAGCCCAGATGGCTGGCCCCGGGGAACCCGGAGCTGAAGGGGCCGCGCACCCGGGCGGTGGAGACCGAGCCGAGGACGGCGACGCCGAGGGCCGCCCCCACCTGGCGGCCGGTGGAGGTGACCGCGGCGGCCACCCCCGCCTGGGAGCGCGGCATCCCGGAGACGGCCGAGTAGGTCAGCGGGGCGTCGAGCATGCCGAAGCCGATGCCGAACGCCACATAGGCGATGACGAGGTACCAGATCGGGGTGTCCGCCCGCACCTGGGTCAGCAGCAGTCCGCACGCCGCCGTGCCGGCCCCGGCGATCACCATCGGGATGCGCGGGCCGCGGGCGCCGACGATTCGGCCCGCGAGCGGTGAGGAGACCAGGGTCATGGCCGCCATCGGCAGCGTGAGCAGCCCGGTGTGCAGCGGGGAGAATTCCTTGACGTCCTGGAGGTACAGGGCGTTGAGGAAGAGGAACCCGGCGAGCGCGGCGAAGCCGCACACCGCCGAGGCGATGGCGCCGCTGAAGGAGGGGCTGCGGAAGAAGCGGACGTCCAGCAGCGGTTCGGCACGGCGGAGTTCATAGCGGATGAGAGAGACGGCGGCGGCCACGGCGACGGTGAAGCAGCCGACGATGGGCGCCGAGTCCCAGCCCTTGACCGGGCCCTCGATGATGCCGAACGTGAGCGTCGCCAGCGCCACGATCACCAGCAGTTGCCCCACCGGATCGAGCCTGCGCGGCCGCGGGGCCTTGGACTCGGGGACGAACAGCGCGGTGAGGGCCAGGGCGAGGGCGGCGACCGGGAGGTTGACCCAGAAGACGGCCTGCCAGCCGGTGGAGTCCACCAGCGCACCGCCGACGACGGGCCCCAGCGCGATGCTCACGCCCGCGACCGCGCCCCACATCCCGATCGCCCTGGCCCGCTCCCTCAGGTCGGTGAAGGTGTTGGCGATGATCGAGACCGCGACCGGGTTGAGCATGGCGCCGCCCATGGCCTGCACCATCCGGAAGGCGATCAGCGAACCGGTGTCGGACGCCAGCCCGCACAGCAGCGACCCCAGGCTGAACAGCAGCAGCCCGGTCTGGAACGTTCTGCGCCTGCCGAACCGGTCGGCCATGGAGCCGGAGAGCATCAGCAGGCTCGCGAGCACCACGGTGTAGGCGTCCACCGTCCACTGGAGCCCCGAGGGCGTGGCGTCCAGATCCTCCTGGATGGACGGCAGGGCGAGGTTCACGATGGTGGTGTCGAGGCCCACCATGAACAGGCTGATGCAACAGATCCCCAGGATCAGCCACTTGTGGCGGTGGTGCGGCGGCGGGCGGTCGCCCTCGCTGTCCGCGTGGCCCGGGGTGGCTGGGCTCGTGGCGTCGGCCATGGTTCGCCTCCCGATCGGGGCGGGTCGTGCCCCCGGCACACGGGCCGTTGCGACCTCCGCATCGCACGGCGCGCCCGCCGGGGGTGTCCTCGCCTGGTTCCGGACTATGCCTTGCGGCCGGTGATCACGACGGTGTCCGCGCCGAGCTGCACCCGTCCGGCGGGCTCGATGCCCACCGCGCGGAACCACTCCTCGTACTCGGCGCCCGTGTAGACCATGCCCTCGCCGGAGGCGATGGTGTGGAAGTACGCGGACAGCAGCGCCGCCCGCTCGGGTCCGGTGCCGTCGTCGTCCTGGCGCGGGGTGACCACGTAGATCGCGCCGCCGGGAGGGAGGGCGCGGGCGGCCTTGGCGAGGAGCTCCTGGACCCGCTCGGGGGACCAGATCTCCAGGAAGTGCGCGAAGAGCACTCCGTCGCAGCCTCTCGGAAACTCGTCGTGGAAGGCGTCGAGGCTCACCGCCCGCACCCGGTCGGCCAGCCCCAGCTTCTCGATCTTCTCGTTGGCGGCCGCCGCGACGGAGGGCAGATCGCCGATGGTGATGCGCAGATCGGGCCGGCGGGCGGCGAAGTTGGAGGCGTTGATGGCCGTTCCGCCGCCGATGTCGAGGAGGTGGGTGCACTCGGAGAGGTCGAGCTTCTCTCCCAGTTCGGCGCCCACGAGCCTGCTCACCGAGGACATCATGGTGTGGAATGTGGCTTCCAGTTCGGGATTTTCGGCAAGCCGTCCGTAGAGGGTGGACGCCGTTCCCGGAATCTCACGCCGCAGACCGACGTTGGTGTCTTCCTTGAGGGATTCACAGAACCAGGCCATTGCCCGGTAGATACCGTCTTGTTCCCAGGGAATGTTGGAGGCGGGCGCCTCATCGAAGTTGGCGGTCAGCGGCTTCGAGAGAGGGGTGGTGTGGTAGCCGTCGCCCTTCTTGTCCAAAAGCCCGAATACCGTACAGCCGAGAAGGAGGATACGGGTGGGCTGCTCCTTGAGGCCCAGCCGGGTGGCTATCTCGCCCACGGCCAGGCCGGGCTCCTTCTCCGCCAGCGCGAAGAGCCCTAACTGGAATGCCGCGCTCAGGAACTGAAACCGATAGTGGGCCTTGTAGAGCCCCCGGAGCTCCACATCTATCGGTACCTCGGTTTGTGTCATGCCCAACCCTTCTGTGGCAAGGAGTCGTTCGGCCGACCGCACATCAGAGCATAAAAACCGAGGTGATTGTAACCATGTTCGAAGGTATTCGGGGGCCCGCTTTTTGTTCTCCGCGACCGCCCGCCGATAGTCGACGAGCGGCCGCGGAAACGGAATTAACCCCTCCTTAGGAAAAGGGGCCATGCCTTGCCGGGGTGCGGCCGAAGCGGCGAGCCGGTCAGCCGGTGAGCGCGGGGATGATGTGCTCGCCGTACGCGTCGAGCGTGCGCTCCTTCGCGTCATGCATCGCGTAGACCGCGAACTGGCCGACCCCCAGCTCGCGCAGCCGCTCCAGCTTCTCGATATGCGCCTCGACCGGGCCCAGCAGACAGAACCGGTCCACGATCTCGTCGGGCACGAACGCCGTGTCCGGGTTGCCGGCCCGGCCGTGGTGGGCGTAGTCGTACCCCTGCCGCCTCTTGATGTACGCGGTCAGGGACTCGGGCACGGCCCCGGAGTGCTCGCCGTAGCGGGAGACCAGGTCGGCCACGTGGTTGCCGACCATGCCGCCGAACCAGCGGCACTGCTCACGGGCGTGGTCCAGATCGTCGCCGACATACGCGGGGGCGGCGACGCAGATGGTGACCGCGTCCGGATCGCGCCCGGCCCCGGCGGCGGCGGAGCGCACCGCCTTGACCATCCACTCCGTCAGGAACGGGTCGGCGAGCTGCAGGATGAAGCCGTCGGCCTTCCGCCCGGCCAGCGCGAGCGCCTTGGGGCCGTACGCCGCCATCCACACCGGAAGCCTGCTGTCCTCGATCCAGGGGATGCGCATCGGGCTGCCGTCCACGACGGCCTCCCGGCCCTCCGCCAGATCGCGGATGGCGCCGATGGCGTCCTCCAGGCGGGCGAGGGTGTTGGGCTTGCGCCCCGCCACCCGCAGCGCGGAGTCGCCACGGCCGATCCCGCAGATGGTGCGGTTGCCGTACATCTCGTTGAGCGTGGCGAAGGTGGAGGCCGTCACCTCCCAGGTTCGGGTGCCCGGATTGGTGACCATGGGGCCGACGATCAGCCGCTCGGTCCGGGCCAGGATCTGGCTGTAGATGACGAACGGCTCCTGCCACAGCACGGCGGAGTCGAACGTCCAGCCGTAGCCGAAGCCATTGCGCTCGGCGCGGCGCATCAGCTCGACGACGGCCGAGGCCGGTGGATCGGTCTGCAGCACGAGTCCGAAGTCCATGCTCGCTCCCTGGATCAGCTCAGGTACTGACAGGTGTCGCGGATGAGGAACTGGCCGTGCCCGGCACGTCCGGTGTACTCCCGCCGGTCGATGACGGGGACACCGCGCGAGAGCACGGTCTCGACCTGCCCGGTGATCTGCCTGCCCTCGTACGCCGAGTAGTCGACGTTCATGTGGTGGGTCTCGGCGGACAGGGTCTGCCGGGCCCGCGGGTCGTAGACGACGATGTCGGCGTCGGCCCCGGGGGCGATGGTGCCCTTGCGCGGGTAGAGGCCGAACATCCTGGCCGGGGTGGCGCAGGCGATCTCGATCCAGCGGCGGCGGGAGATACGGCCGTCCACCACGGCCTGGTGGAGCAGGTCCATCCGGTGTTCCACGCCCGGCATTCCGTTGGGGATCTTGGAGAAGTCGCCGCGGCCCAGCTCCTTCTGCCCGGTGAAGCAGAACGGGCAGTGGTCGGTGGAGACCACCTGGAGGTCGTTGGTCCGCAGCCCCCGCCACAGCGCGGCCTGGTGCTCGACGGGCCGCAGCGGGGTGGAGCAGACGTACTTGGCGCCCTCGAAGTCCGGTTCGGCGAGGTTGTCCGTGGACAGGAACAGATACTGCGGACAGGTCTCGCCGAAGACCGGAAGCCCCAGGTCACGGGCGTGGATCAGCTCCGCGACGGCCTCCTCGGCCGATACGTGGACCACATACAGCGGCGCGCCGGCCACCCGGGCGAGCTGGATGGCGCGATGGGTCGCCTCCGACTCCAGCAGCGCCTTGCGGACCTCACCGTGGTAGCGGGGGTCGGTCCTGCCCTCGGCCAGGGCCTGTTCCACCAGGACGTCGATGGCGATGCCGTTCTCGGCGTGCATCATGATCAGCCCGCCGTTGCCGGAGGCGCGCTGCATGGCCCGCAGGATCTGCCCGTCGTCGCTGTAGAAGACGCCCGGATAGGCCATGAACAGCTTGAAGCTGGTCACGCCCTCCCCGACCAGGAGATCCATCTCCTTGAGGGTGCTCTCGTTCACATCGGAGAGGATCATGTGGAAGCCGTAGTCGATGGCGCAGTTGCCGCGCGCCTTGAGGTGCCAGGCGTCCAGCCCCTCGCGCAGGGCGTGGCCCACGGTCTGGACGGCGAAGTCCACGATGGTGGTGGTGCCGCCCCAGGCCGCCGCCCGGGTGCCGGTCTCGAAGGTGTCGGAGGCGAAGGTACCGCCGAACGGCATCTCCATATGGGTGTGCCCGTCGACCCCGCCCGGGATGACGTACTTGCCGGTGGCGTCGATCGTACGGTCGGCGGTCCAGCCCTGGGTCCACTCGCTGCCGGGCGCGGCGAGGGCGGCGACCTTGCCGTCCTCGATCAGCACATCGGCCGGGGTCTCCTCGGCGGCGGTGACGACCAGCCCGCCGCGGATCACGGTACGGGACATCAGCTCGCGCTCCTTCCGGACCGGGTGGTCTCCAGGCCGGTCTTGAGGGCGGCTTCGAGGATCTCCGCGCCCTCCTCGGCCTCGGCGACGGTGAGGCTGAGCGGCGGGGCGATCCGCAGCACGCTGCTGTTGTGCCCGCCGCCCTTGCCGATGAGCAGCCCGCCCTCCCGGGCGGCCTCCAGCACGGCGGACGCGCCCTCGGGGGACGGCTCGCCGGTGCCCGGGTCCACCAGCTCGATGCCGATCATCAGCCCCCGGCCGCGGACCTCGCGCACACCGTCCAGACCGGCGCAGGCGGCGCGCAGCCGCTCGATCAGCAGCCCGCCGACCCGGCGGGAGTTGCCCTGGAGATCGTGTTCGACCAGGTGGTTGAGGTTGGCCAGACCGGCGGCCATGGTGATGGGGCTGCCACCGAAGGTGGAGATGGAGTTGGCGCCCAGGCAGTTCATGACCTCGGCGCGGGCGACGACACCGCCGATCGACATGCCGTTGCCGATGCCCTTGGCGAAGGTGAGGATGTCGGGCGGCCCGGAGCCGTCGTGCGCCTGCCAGCCCCAGAAGTGGTCGCCGGTGCGGCCCCAGCCGGTCTGCACCTCGTCGGTGATCCACAGAATGCCGTGCCGGTCGAGCACCTCGCGAAAGGCGGCGAACAGCCCGTCGGGCGGGGAGGTGAAGCCGCCGACGCCCTGGATCGGCTCGGCGATCAGCGCGGCGACATTGCCGTGCGCCTGGCCGAGTACGTCCTCCAGGTCGGCCACGCACGCCTTGATGAACTCGCCGTCGGACAGCCCGGCGAACGGCCCCCGGGTGCGCACCGCGCCGTGCACGTACAGCGTCTGCAGCGGGGACAGGCTGGTCGGCGACCAGCCGCGGTTGCCGGTGATGCCGACGGTCGAGAAGGAGCGGCCGTGATAGCTGTTGCGCATCGCCAGGATCTGGTTGGAGCCGCGGAACGCGGTGGCGAGCAGCAGGGCCGTGTCATTGGCCTCGGTGCCGGAGGTGGTGAAGAAGACCCGCGCGTCCGGGATGCCCGACAGCGCGGCGACCCGCTCGGCCAGGTCGACCATGGGCCGGTCGAGGTAGAGCGTCGAGGTGTGCAGGATCCGGCCGGCCTGCTCGCTGATCGCCTTGGTGACCTCGGGGAGGGCGTGGGCGGTCATCGTGGTGAGGATGCCGCCGAAGAAGTCGAGGTAGCGATTGCCCTCGGCGTCCCAGACATGGCGTCCCTCGCCGTGGGTGATCTCGATGGGGCGCTGGTAGTAGATCGCGAGCCAGTCGGGGAGTACGGCCTGGTGGCGGGCGTGGAGGGCGGCGTGGGGGCCGCCTTTGACGTCGTTGATGTCGCTGCTCACGGCTGCACCAGCCCCTCGTAGGCGTCGGGCCGCCGGTCCCGGTAGAACGCCCACTGCTGACGCACCTCGTCGATCAGGCCGAAGTCGAGGTCGCGGACGATCAGCTCCTCCTTCCTGTCACTGGCCACCTCGCCGACGAACTGGCCGCGCGGATCGACGAAGTAGCTGGTGCCGTAGAAGTCGTTGTCGCCGTACTCCTCGGTGCCGACGCGGTTGATCGCGGCGATGAAGTACTCATTGGCGACGGCCGCGGCGGGCTGCTCCAGCTGCCAGAGGTAGGCCGACAGGCCGCGGGAGGTGGCCGAGGGGTTGTAGACCAGCTGTGCCCCGGCCAGGCCCAGCTCGCGCCAGCCCTCGGGGAAGTGGCGGTCGTAGCAGATGTACACCCCGACCTTGCCCACGGCGGTGTCGAACACCGGCCAGCCCAGGTTTCCCGGCTTGAAGTAGTACTTCTCCCAGAACCCCTTGACCTGCGGAATGTGATGCTTGCGGTACTTGCCGAGATAGCTGCCGTCCGCGTCGATCACGGCGGCGGTGTTGTAGTAGAAGCCGGACTGCTCGAGCTCGAAGACGGGGACGACGATCACCATCCCGGTCTCCCGGGCCAGCTCCCGCATCCGCCGCACGGTCGGCCCGTCCGGCACCGCCTCCGCCCACCGGTAGTGTTCCGCCTCCTGCACCTGGCAGAAGTACGGCGCGTTGAACACCTCCTGGAAGCCGATCACCTTGGCGCCCTGAGCGGCCGCCTGCCGGGCGTGTTCCTCATGCTTCGCGATCATCGATTCGGTATCGCCGGTCCAGGTGGCCTGGACGAGGGCGGCACGTACGAGGTTGGCCATGATGAGCTCCTCAACCTGTGTCTACGCACGTAGAATCCGGGCTGTGAAGAACGTAAGAGCGCACTGACCACTCTGGCAATACCGCCGCCGTTACTCAACGAAGACGATCACGTTTCGTGTTTTATCGGGCTTCTCGGCCCGCCTGGGTGCGGGTTTCGTTTCGCGCCTTCGGCGCGATTGAGCAGCGGGGGTGGGGGCGCGGCGCCGCCGGGCGCCGAGCACCCCTCGAAAAAACGCTTGATCTGAAGCAACTAATTTGTCAAACGTTTTCGAGAGGGGTACCCCAACCCCCGTTGCGCCGAAGGCGCGAGACGAAACCCGCACCCGACCAGGCCGACCACGCCAAACCCTCAGGCGAGACCGGGGACACCTGGCAGGCGCGCGGCGCGGAGGGCGTGGGCCAGATCGTGGTGGGTGCTGGAGGAGACCTCCGCGGCCACATCGAGCAGCAGGGGTACCAGCGTGGCGGGGTCCTCCGCCGCCGCTTGCGCCGCGTCCTCCGGCGTACGGGCCCGTACGAGCGCTTCCAGCAGGAACGCGGCCCTGCTCGGGGCGCCCGCCGCGAGGAGCGCCTTCACGGTGTGGGCCACCTCGGGGACGGGGCGCGAGACGCTCTGCCGTAGCAGCCCCTCGCCGTCGGCCTCGCGGTCCGCCGCGACCAGTGCCTCGGCGGCCGCGGCGAGCTGTGCGGGCGGCAGGCACGCCGTCTCCCACAGCAGCGTGGACACATCGGCCCCGAGCCCGGCTCGCTCCAGTTCCTCCGCGAGCACCGGCAGCCACCCGGCGGGCCAGACGGCGGCCTCGTACAGCACGACATGGGCCTCGCCGGAGCGACCCTCCGCCCGGAGCCGGCCCAGCCGCGCGACCGCCTCCTGGGCGGCACGCCGCGCCGCCGCGCGCTCCGCCGCCTCGCGGGCAAGCCGCCGCCCGTCGTCCGCCACCCTGTCCCGCTTGCGCCCCCTGCCACCGTCCTCGCCGTCGTAGGCCCCGGCGAACCGCGCCCCACGCGGGGTCACACGGGCCTCGGTTCCGCTCTCCACCGAGGTAGGCGTGGGCGGGACCAGCGTCGGTGCCACCGCGGCGCCCTCATCCCCCGCCCCGGCGAACCGCGCCCCGCGAGGTCGCGGAGCCGCTTCCGCCTCCTCCACCCCCGCGAACCGCGCCCCGCGCGGCCGGGGTCGCGCGGGGGCAGGAGCGTGCTGGGCGGTAACCGGGCCGGGGGACGCCGCCGAGGGCTGCGCGGGCTCGTCACCCCCGGCGGCCACTGGTTCGCCGCCGGGCCCGGCCGATGCCGGGTCGCGCGCGGCGTGCCCGAGTGGCGTGGCGCCGGGGCCGGTGGCCACCTCCGCGTTGCCGCCGCCCTCCCCTTCGTACGCCACCGCGAACCCCGCCCCCTGCGGACGCCCTGCCCGACCGCCCGCGTCCCAGGCGGGCCCAGAGGCACTCGCGAGGGTGCCCGGGGGCCTCGCCGCCACGGCGTCCGGGGGCGGCGCGGGACGGGACACACCCGGCAGCGCGGCCAGGCGGGCGTGGAGTTCTTCCGCGCGGGCGGTGGCGCGCTGGTAGTCGTCGTGGGCCCAGGCCAGTTCCGCGGCGAGGCGGTGCCGGGCGGCCGGGTCCTCGGCGGTGGACAGGGCCGACCGGAGGTCGGTCGCGCGTTGGGCGGCGCTCCGGCGTTGACGGAGCATGCCGTCCAGGCGGTCCCGAAGGGCCTCGTGGCGGCCGGGCCCGGCGTCGTGGGCCGCGACCGAGGCTCGGTAGAGGGTCGCCGCGCGGGACGCGGCCTCCTGGGCGGCACCGGGGCCGTGCTGGGCGGAGAGGTCCTGCAGCAGGGACTGGACGAGGTCCCACGGCGGGACCTCGAGGCCGTCGAGACAGGCCCGCAGCCCGTCCGGGTCGCGCAGGGCGAAGACGCCGTACCAGCCCGCCCCCGCGTCCAGCCGCCTCGTCAGCACCCGCAGATACGTCGCGAACTCCTCGACCTCGGCCGGGAGTTCCCCGCTCGCCATGGCCACCCCTCCCCCTCGGACGATGGACGCTGCACAACCCGAGGCCACGCATTCGACACCCTGCGTGTTACGGGACCGGTTACGGCTGTGCTACGGGCGCTTTTCCTACTCCGCACATGACAGGCAAGCTTGCAAGTTTGCCTGTTGATTTTCTATGCTCACACCATGGCCCCGCATGATCCAACGCACCTCGCCGTCGACCTCGCCGGTGCCGTCACCCAGCTGATGCGCCGCATGCGGGCGGCCTCCTCGCAGGGAGCGCTCACCCCCTCCCAGCGCGCCGTGCTCAGCCGGCTCTACAACGAAGGGCCGACGACCACCGCCGCGCTGGCCCGTGCCGAGCTGGTCCGGCCGCAGTCGATGCGCATGATCCTGGCGGCGCTGGAGGAGCAGGAGCTGGTGGAGCGGGCCCCGCATCCGACCGACGGACGGCAGGTGGTCATCTCCAGCACCGAGCGGGGGCGGCAGGCGATCGCCTCCGTACGGCAGGCCAAGCAGAGCTGGCTGCTGGACGCGATCGACACCCGCCTCGACGCCGATGAGCGCCGCACCCTCGCCGAGGCCACCGACCTCCTCAAGCGACTGGTCCAGGAATGACCGACACCGCGGGAAAGCCCGCCATACCGGCGACCGGATCGATGGGCGGGAGCCACGCCCCCGCCGATCCCTTCGGCCCCCGGTTGATGGCCCCGCTGCTCATCGGCTCGGTCCTCAACCCCGTCAACTCCACGATGATCGCCACCGGCCTGGTGGCCATCGGCCATGACTTCGGGGTCGGCGCCGCCCAGACGGCCTGGCTGGTGGCCTCCCTCTACCTCGCCAGCGCCGTGGCGCAGCCCGCGATGGGGCGGCTCGCGGATCTGCTCGGTCCGCGCCTGGTCTTCCTCTCCGGGCTGCTCGTGGTGTGCGCCGCCGGGCTGGTGGGCGCACTCGCGCCCGCGTTCGGCTGGCTGATCGCCTCGCGAGTGCTGCTCGGCATCGGTACGTCCGCGGCGTACCCAGCGGCGATGGCGCTGCTGCGCGCCCAGTCCTTCGCCACCGGACGGGAGACACCGCGTCCCGTGCTCGGCCGGCTCTCACTCGCCGCGCTCGGCAGCGCGGCGGTCGGACCGGTGCTGGGCGGGGTGCTCACCACGACGGCCGGATGGCGGGCGATCTTCGCGGTCAATGTGCCGCTGGCGCTCATCGGCATCACGCTCGCGCTGCTCTGGCTCCCCAGAACCCGTATGACGAGCGCGGAGGACGGCACGGGCTCCGGGGCCCGCACGGCGGGAGCGGCGTTCGATCCGCTCGGGATCGCGCTGTTCACCGCGACCCTCACCACCCTCATGATCTTCCTGATGGACCTGGCGCGGCCCAACTGGGCGCTGCTGCCCGTCGTCCTGGTGCTCGCGGGCGCCCTGGCCTGGTGGCAGCTGCGCCGCCCCCGCCCCTTCATCGATCTGCGGATGATCGGCCGCAACCGCTCCCTCGCCCTCACCTACCTCCGCCACGGCACGGCGTACCTGGTCATCTACATGGTCATGTACGGATACGCGCAGTGGCTGGAGGAGGGGCACGGCTACTCCGCCTCCCGCGCGGGCCTGATCATGCTGCCCATGTCGGGCGCGGCCGCCGTGTGCTCACTGCTCGGCGCCCGTACGAAGGGCATCTACGCACCGCTCGTCCTCGCGGCCGTCCTGCTCGCCGCCGGGAGCGGGGTGCTGCTGCTCGCCGACGAGTCCACCCCGCTGGTCGCGCTGCTGCTGGCCGCGGTCCTCTTCGGGCTGCCGCAGGGGCTGTCCTCGACCGGCAACCAGGCCGCCGTCTACACCCAGGCCCCGCCGACAAGCGTCGGCGCGGCGGCCGGGCTCCAGCGCACCTCGCAGTACCTGGGCGCGATCACCGCCGCCGGGCTGATCGGGCTCTTCTACGGGCAGCGGGCGACCGCCGCCGGGCTGCACGGCATCGCCATGGTGGCGGGTGCGCTCAGCCTCGCGGTGCTGGTGCTGACCGCCACCGACCGGGCCCTGCGCGGCCGCGCCCGTACCCGCACCCGGACCTGACCACCTTCCGTTCCCTCATACGCCCCGCAGACCCACCCCAGGAGGCACCGTGCCCGCCACCACGCTCGACCCGAACACCGCCCTGGTCCTCGTCGACCTCCAGAAGGGCATCACCGGACTGCCCACCGTCCACCCCACCGCCGAGGTCGTCGAGCGCGGCGCCCGGCTGGCCGCCGCCTTCCGCAAGCGCGGACTGCCGGTCGTCCTGGTCCGGGTGGTGGCCGGGGCCCCGGGCCGCACCGAGGCGCAGCGGGGCGGGGGCGGCGGGGAGTTCCCGGCCGACTTCGCCGACCTCGCGCCGGAACTCGGCCGCGAGGACGGCGACATCGTGGTCACCAAGCACACCTGGGGCGCCTTCCACGGCGCCGACCTCGACCTCCAGCTGCGCCGCCGCGGGGTGACCCAGGTGGTGCTCGGCGGCATCGCCACCAGCATCGGGGTGGAGTCCACGGCCCGTGCGGCGTACGCGCACGGGTATCACGTGACCCTCGCGACCGACGCCATGACCGACATGGACGCCGAGGCGCACCGCAACAGCGTCGAGAAGATCTTCCCCCGGCTCGGGGAGACCGACTCCACGGACGCGATCATCGGCCTGCTGGGCTGAGGAACAGCTGACGGACGGCCGACAGACGGCTGACCGACAGGAGTACGGCGGGCTCGCGGAACCGGAGCCCGCCGTACCTGGTCAGCGGTCAGCGCTTCGGGCTCACCACCATCGCCGAGCCGCCGCCCCGCCGTTCCGTCTCGGCCGCCGCCAGCCACCGTCCGCCGGACAGCCGCTGCACTCCGGTGGCCGCCCCGATCTCGGGGTTCTGCTTGAAGGAGTGGCCGAGCGCCTCGAGCTTGGCGCGCTCAGGGCCGTTCCACAGCGCCGGTTCCAGCTCCGTCTGGGCGGCGTTGCGCTGGCTGGCGCGCGGTGCGGCGATCGCGTCGACCAGCGGCATGCCCCGGTCGAGATGGTTCAGCAGGGTCTGCAGCACGGTGGTGATGATGGTCGCCCCGCCCGGGGAGCCCAGCGCCAGCACCGGCTTGTGGCCGTCCAGCACGATCGTCGGCGACATGGACGACCGCGGCCGCTTCCCCGGGCCCGGCAGGTTCGGGTCGTGGACGGCGGGGTCGGCGGGCGCGAAGGAGAAGTCGGTCAGCTCGTTGTTGAGCAGGAAGCCACGGCCGGGGACGGTGATCCCGCTGCCACCGGTCTGCTCGATGGTGAGGGTGTAGGCCACGACGTTGCCCCACTTGTCGGCGACCGTGAGATGCGTGGTGTTCTCGCCCTCGTACGTGGTCGGGGCGGCGTGGCCCCGGGTGTCGCACGAGCCGGGCCCGGACGGGTTGTTCGGGTCACCGGGCGGTACGGGGCTCTTGAGCACCGCGTCGTCCTTGATCAGGCAGGCCCGGGAGTCGGCGAACCGCTGTGAGGTGAGCCCCTCGGTGGGGACGTCCTCGGCGGCGGGGTCACCGACCCAGCGGCCCCGGTCGGCGAAGGCTATCCGGCTGGCCTCGATATAGCGGTGCAGATAGTCGACGTCGCTGAGCTTGGAGAGGTCGGTCTTCTCCAGGATGTTCAGCGCCTCGGCGACGCTCGTGCCGCCGGAGGACGAGGGCGCCATGCCGTACACGTCCAGACCGCGGTAGTCGGTCCGGGTCGGGGCCTGCCGCTTCGTTCCGTACGACCGCAGGTCCTCGGCGGTCAGATCGCCCGCGCGCACGACGCGCTGCGCCTTCGGGTCGACGGGCGGCTTGCGCACGGTGTCGACGATGTCGCTGCCCAGCTCGCCCTTGTAGATGGCGCCGACGCCCTTCTTGGCCAGCAGCGCGTACGTACGGGCGAGGTCGGGGTTGCGGAAGGTCGAGCCGACCGCCGGGGGCTCGCCGCCGGGCAGGAAGAGCTTGGCGGTGGCCGGGAAGTCCTTGAAGCGGGCCTGGTTGTCGGCGGTCTGCTGACGGAACGTGGGATCGACGGTGAACCCGTCGCGGGCCAGCCGCTCGGCGGGCCTCAGCACCTGCCCCAGCGATCGGGTGCCCCAGTCCTTCAGGGCGTCGTTCCAGGTGGCGGGGGTGCCGGGGGTGCCGACGCTCAGCCCGCTGGTGACGGCGTCGGCGAACGGCAGCGGTTTGCCGTTTTTGTCGAGGAAGAGCTTCTGGTCGGCGCTGCGGGGCGCGGTCTCGCGGCCGTCGAGCGTATAGACCTTGTGCCGCTTGGCGTTGTAGTAGACGAAGTATCCGCCGCCGCCGACACCCGCCGAGTACGGCTCGGTGACCCCGAGCGCGGCGGCGGTCGCCACCGCCGCGTCCACCGCGTTGCCCCCGTGCCGCAGTACGTCGATCCCGGCCGCCGAGGCGTCGGCGTCCACGCTGGAGACCGCGCCGCCGTAGCCGACGGCCACGGGCGTCTTGGCCGGAGCGCCCTTGCCGGCGCTCTCGTGCCCGGCGGCACCGGCCGGGACGACGCCCAGCACCGCGACCATTCCGGCGGCGGCCGCGAGCGCGGGCAACCGGCGCCGGACGGCCGTCCCGGCGGATGTGACGGTGGTGGACCTGGTTGACGTTGCGGCTGGTCGTGCGGCGTGCCCCATCCGTGACCTCCAAGCGAAACGACAGAGGCCGGAGCCTACCCGCGAGCCACGCACCCCCAACAGGGGTGGATCGGTCCCCCATCCGTTCATGTGTCCGTTTCGGCGTTCGTTCATCCGTACGCTCGAACGTGTACCCGGTCGGCCGCTACGATGCGCGGCCATGACAGACACCCTGCAGGATCTGATCGCCTCCGCGGCCGCCCTGATCGTGGGCCTGGCCGCCGGCTGGGCCGTGCACTCCGCGTTCGCGCGCCGCAAGCGCGCCCGCGAGCAGCGCTTCTTCGGCCTGCCGGACGGTTCGGAGTGTGTGATGGTCACCCATCGGGACAGCACCTCGGCCCACTGGAGCATCCCCCGCCATGACGCGCTGGCGCTGCTGGGGCTGGCGTCGGTCGTGGAGAACTGCGGGGCGCACGCCGAGGTGGCCCCGCATGACACGGGGCTGCAGGGCTTCGGGGCGCGCACCGAGTTCTGCGTCGGCGATCCGACCGCGCACCGCAGGCTCGCCGCCCATATGACCAATCTACTGCCGGGCGTCACCGTGCACGCGGGGGACGACTCCGGCACGGACCGGGGGATGTTCACCATCGCCGGTACCCACTACCGCCCGGATCCGGGCGCGGTCGAGCATGTGCTGCTGGCCCGGCTGACGGCGGGCGACGAAAGCCGCCCGGTCTTCCTCGCCGCCGGTCAACGGCCGGTCACCCATCGCGCCGCCGTCCGCCACCTCGTCCGCAACCGCACCCGACTGGCCCGGAAGTACGGTGCGCAGGGCTCCTTCTGCCTGCTGCTGAAGGTGGTCAACTCGCAGGCGTACGGCCCGGACCTGGTCGAGGTGGTCGCGGATGTGACCAAACCCGCGACCACCTCGGTCGGCCCCCGCGCCGCCGCGAAGACGGCCGCGAAGGACGACTGAGGCGGCCGAGGACGGCTGAGACAGAGCCAAGGACGACCGCGGCAGCCAAAGACGGCTGAGTCAGCCGCGGACCCGGGCGAACAGGCGCGCCCCGCCCAGCAGGCACAGCGCCGCCAGGGCCAGGGTGACGGCCGCCCCGACGGCGACCGTGGTGTTGGCGTAGTGCCCCAGGAACACCTGGCGCACCGCGTCGACCGTGTAGCGGAACGGCACGGCGCGCGAGGCACCCGCGAGCCATCCGGGGGCCAGGGTCATCGGCAGCAGCAGCCCGGAGAGCAGCATCAGCGGCATGCCCGCCGTGTTGGCGATGGCGGCGAACTCCGGGGGCGTACGGACGTTCATGGCCAGCCCGTAGGAGAGCGCGGACAGGGCCGCCGCGAGCACGGCCACGAACAGCAGCCCGAGCAGCACGCCGAGGAGCGGCGCGCGCAGCCCGAAGGCCAGACCGAGCAGCACCAGCAGCACCGACTGGGCCACCAGCTGGACGACATCGCGCAGCGTGCGGCCGAGCAGCAGCGCCAGCGGGCTGACCGGAGTGACCCGCATCCGGTCCAGAACGCCGAGGTTGCGGTCCATCAGCAGGCCGAGCCCGACGTACGACCCGCCGAGCAGGGCGAGCTGGACGAGCACCCCGGGGACCAGCGTCTGCCAGGACGATCCGCTGACGCCCATGTCGAGTTCGGTCAGCAGCGGGCCGAAGAGCGCGAGGAAGAGCAGCGGCTGCAGCATTCCGAAGAAGAGATTGGTCTTCGAGCGAAGCGTTGAGCGCAGACAGCGGCCGAAGACGATGCCGGTGTGGGCGAGAAGAGTCATAAGAGGCCCTTGGGTGGGTTGGGTGTCGTGGTGGCACTACGGGGTGTCCGGCGGATCTCTCCCCTCCCCGCCCCTTCCCGCAGTGTCCGTTTGCGGCTCCGCCGCGTGGCAGGGGCTCGCCCCTGGACCCCGGTCCCGCCACGCGGCGGAGCCGCATATCGATGCCGCGGAAAGGGGCGAAGCCGCACACGCGGCGGAGCCGCATATCGTCAGGTGCCGGGAAGGGGCGGGGAGGGGAGGGGAACAGCCCGCCGCAGGCGCCAAGGCCCGCCGGACACCCCCTAGATGGCGAGAGGTTGCTCGGCCGTGCCCCGGCCGGTGATGGCCAGGAAGGCGTCCTGAAGGCTCGCGGCCGGATCGCCCGCATAGCGGCTCTTGAGCTCGGCGGAGGTGCCCTCGGCGACGATCCGCCCGGCGTCCACGACCACGATCCGGTCGGCGAGCGCGTCGGCCTCGTCCAGGTAGTGGGTGGTGAGGAAGACCGTGGTGCCGTGTTCGGCGCGGACGCGCCGCACCAGGTCCCACAGCTCGGCCCGGCTTCCCGGGTCGAGACCGGTCGTGGGCTCGTCGAGGAAGAGCACCTCGGGCCGGTTGACCAGGCCCAGCGCGATCTCCACCCGGCGGCGCTGGCCGCCGGACAGGGCGGCGGTCGGGCGGTCCATGAGCCCCGGCAGGCCGAGCTCACCGGCGAGTTCATCGGCACGCGCGGCCGCCGCGCCCTTGGACATCAGATGCAGCCGCCCCTGGGTTACCAGCTCCTCGCGTACGGAGCACCCGGGGTCCAGGCCGCCGGACTGGGCCACATAGCCGATCCGCCGGCGCACGCCCGCCGGATCGCGGAGCAGATCGCGCCCGGCGATCTCGGCCTCACCCCCGCTGGGCGGCAGCAGGGTGGTGAGCATGCGCAGGGTCGTGGTCTTACCGGCCCCGTTGGGGCCCAGGAAACCGAGGATCTCGCCACGGCCGACGGTCAGATCGATCCCGCGGACGGCGTGCACGGGGCCGCTGCCCAGGGAGAACGTCCGGGTGAGGCCGCGAACGCGGATGACGGATGAGGACATGCCCCGATCAGAGCACAACGCACGCCAAACTTGCAATCGACTTAAAACTTAGAGGCGAGGGCAAGTTTGCAACGGGCTAAACTTACAGCCATGAGCGAAGGACTGCGGGAGAAGCACAAGCGCCGTACGCGCCGGCGGATCGCGGACGTGGCCACCGGTCTGTTCCTGGAGCGCGGCTTCGACCGGGTCACGGTCGCCGAGGTCGCCGAGGCCGCGGAGGTGTCCGTCAACACCGTCTACAACTACTTCCCGGCCAAGGAGGACCTGGTCCTGCCACCCGACCAGGCGTCCCCGCGGCGGCTCGCCGACATCGTGCGCGAGCGCCCGCCCGGCCGGTCCGCCGCCCAGGCGGTACTGGACCGGCTGCGCGAGGAGGTGGAGCGGCGCGACCGCTCACTGGGGCTGACCGAGGGCTTCGGCCCGTTCTTCGCGATGATGCGGGCCGCTCCCACGCTGCTGGCCCGGCTGGAGGAGCTCGGCCACCGGATGAACGACGAACTGGCCGCCGTGCTCGCCGAGGAGACCGGCGCGGCGCCGGAGGATCCGCTGGCGCGCGTGGTGGCCGCCCAGATCAGCGGCTATCACTCACTGATCTTCGGCGAGATCGGACGGCGCGTCACGGCGGGCGAGCGCCCTGACGCCATCGCCAAGGCCGTGACCGAACTCCTCGACGCCATCGAGGAGATGCTCGGCGCACCGATGCTCGGCTACGCCGTACGCGAGGGACGGGAGGACCGACCGTGTTCCGAGTGACGATCCGGTGCGCCTTCGAGGAGTTGGGCGAAGACGATCGCGAGGCGCTGCGCGACGCGGTCGGCTCCCTCCAAGTGGCCTTCACCGAGGCGGGCCTTCACCTTCGACCGGAGCCTTTCGGCGTTCACCTTCCGCTGCGAGGTTCCGGCGGAGCCGGATGACGGGGAGCAGGAGGCGACGGAGCGGGCCATCGCGGCGCTGGCCGCGCATGGCTACCCGCATCGGATCCTGCGGATCGGCGTGACGGACACGCGGAACATCAAGATCCGCCGCAAATCCCGTGGGGCGGGCGGCACATAGCGCGGTCCCGGGCCCAGCCCAGGGCCCAGCCCAGGACCACCCCGGGACCTGGGGGCCGAGGGTTGGACGGTGGGCGCGATCCCGCGCGAGCGGCACCACGGGGTGTCCGGCGGGATTTTCCCCCTCCCCGCCCCTTCCCGCTACCAGGGGCTTCACCCCTGGACCCCGGGGACGCCCGCCCCTCCCACCACCAGAAGCCCCACCCCCAGGCCCCGGGAACACCCGCCCCCTCCCACCGCCAGAAGCCCCACCCCCAGGCCCCGGGAACGCCCACCCCTCCCACCACCAGGAGCCTCACCCCCAGGCCCCGGGGTGGCGGGGGGGGAGCCCCGATTTGGGCTTGGGCGGGTGGGGGGTGAAACCCCCCGCCGGGGGGGCGTGGCGGGGGC
>NZ_JBHYVB010000151.1:0-28314 GCF_042750115.1 Streptomyces sp. NPDC059455 | reverse complement strand
TGCAACGCTGGTGGAAAGCCTGGTCCAGCACGCCCCCACCAGCAGAGTTACAAAACCTGATCAACGCAGTCAGTACCGGCCGACCACTCAGCCACGTGCTCTCCGCTCTCGCACGGCACCTGCCACCCGCATTACGCCGCCATCGGCTCGTCACCCCAGGCACACCGCTGACCTGGCACCGCCGTCTGGTGCGCTGGAAATGGCGCCAAACTCCAGCCGGACCCGGCCGGCCACCACTGGCGGAGGAGACGGTCGCGCTCATCCAGCGCCTGGCGCGAGAGAATCCCGCCTGGGGATACGTCAGAATCCAAGGCGAGCTCCGACGGCTCGGGCATAGGATTGCCGCCGCCACGATCCGGCGCGTTCTGCGCCGCTCCGGTCTACCGCCCGCACCGCAGCGCGCCTCCCGGCAGGCTTGGCGCGAGCCGGGCGCTTCCGGTTCCTCATCCGTGACCGAGACAGTAAGTTTACCGCCGCATTCGATGCCGTCTTGGCTGACAACGGCACAGCCGTCGTCCTGACTTCGCCGCAAAGTCCCCGGTCAAACGCGTTCGCCGAACGATGGATACGCACAGTCCGTACCGAGTGCACCGACCGACTCCTGATCACCGGTGAACGGCACCTGCGTACTGTCCTCAACCAGTACGCCGAGCATTACAACTCGGGGCGGGCTCACCGCAGCCTCGGCCTGCGTGCCCCTGACGACGACCCGAACGTCATCCCTCTTCCGGCTGCCATGGTCCGGCGCCGCCAGGTACTCGGCGGGCTGCTCAACGAGTACCGCACCACGTCACCCCGGTTGCCTCATCATCCGCAGGGAAAGCCCAGTTCAGCAGCCTGATCGGAATATTGACACCCTTCAGGCACCCCGGACACCCCGGAAGCCCTGCGCTCGCGCTACCAGCGCATGACCGCAGGCTCTCCCGACCCGGCGGTCTCCTGGCTGAACTGGGTGATCCGGCACCGTGACGAGTCCTGCCTGACGGGCACCCTCCAGGCGACGGTCGGGCCCTCCGGCCACGGACTCATCGCCGAGATCGCCTGGGTGGTGGGGACCCCGTGGCAGGGAAGAGGCATCGCCAGTGAAGCGGTCCGAGGACTCTTCGACTGGCTCAACCGACAGCCGGTGCAGACCGTCATCGCCCACATCCACCCCGAACATCGGGCATCCGCCGCCGTCGCCACCGCCGCCGGGCTCACACCCACCGACGAATTGCACGAAGGCGAGATCCGATGGCAGCGGAGCATCAGGCGATAACTTCAACGATCCATTAGGTATTGACTATTACTCAACACGAGATCCACCAGAGCTAAAGGGCTCTATGTCTTCTGAGGAGTCAGTTGTCGCACCTCAGTGATGAGTCAATGACCGTCGCGGTCTCTCCTCTTCCGACGGGCAGATGGCTGCCTTCGAAGCTGTACTTGGCCTCACTCAGGGGGTCAGCACCACTACCAAGCGGGGGTTACCCCCATTACCTGCCGTGCCTCCACTGCGTAGCGTGATCGTCGTTCCCAGTGTTCGATTCGATGGAGGAATAGCGACAATGAGGTACAGACTTCGTCGGCGGGGTGGTCAGCAAGGGAAGCGCCTCGTGGCCCTGGCGACGGTCACCGCGGCGATTGTTTCGGGGATGATGGTGTCGGGAAGTGGGCCGGCCGTCGCGCACGCAGTGGTGGAGCCATCCGTTCGCAGTGCCACCGCGTCACTGCGAAGTGACCTCGAGAAATATCTGGACGCTCAGGGCACTAAGGATCATTTCTCAGCGGTCTCCCTTCGGGTGACATATGCCGATCAGCGACCTGATGTCTCGGTCGATGCGGGGACGTCCCGCTACGGCGGTGGTCGACCGGTGAACAGCAAGGCGCTGTGGCAGATAGGCAGCAACACCAAGGCGTTCACGTCCGTGCTGCTGCTTCAACTGGAGGCCGAAGGAAAGCTGTCCATACGGGACAAGCTGGGAAAGTGGCTTCCCCAGTATCCGGCGTGGCGCGATGTCACCATCAAGCAACTGCTGTCGATGACCAGCGGCATCCCCAGCTACACCGAGCAGAATGCGTTCCTGAAGGATTTCGACGCCAATCCCTCCACGCGCTTCACGCTGGAGCGCCTGATGTCCTATGTGGAGGGCCTGCCACTGGGTCCCGCGAAGTACGAGTACTCGAATACGAACTACCTCCTCGCGCAGATGATTGTCGAACGAGCGTCGCACGATACTTACCATGAGCGGCTCGCCGAGCGCATCATCGAACCTCTCGGAATGAACGACACCTGCCTCCCCCCGGACTGCCCTCCGGACACGGCCTCGCGCATGCCGACGCCGTACTCCACCCATTCCGTCCTGCCGAAGCATCTCAACAAGTCACTTCCTCGGCTCCGCCTGTCCTGGGCGCAGGGGGCGGGTGGCCTGGTGAGTTCACTGAGAGACATGACGGCTTGGGACAGGGCGCTGTACAGCGGTCGACTGCTGCCCTCAGCGCAGCAGCGCGAGCTGGAGTCCCTGGTCTCGGCGAAGACGAGTAAGCCCATCAAGAGCGTCACGGCCGACGATCCCATCGGTTTCGGGCTCGGTGTCGTGAAGTTCGTCCATCCTGTGGCCGGGACGGTCTGGGCCTATGAGGGGGCCACTTTTGGAAACCGGGTGCTGCACATGTACTTCCCGAAGACTGGCATGATCATCGCCCTTGCTGTCAACAGCGCCGTTGGCGAAGGGGACACGCTGCCCGACCTCGCCGGTACCGTCTACAAGACTCTTTCGGCGCAGAAGGCACAGGCTCTCCCACGGCACCAGTAGCCCCGGAGCCAGCTGCGTGACTTCCAGGTAGCTGCACTGCGAGGTCTGAGCTCCCTTCTTCCTGAGCTTGGCCTTTAACGTCGCAGGTCACTCGGCCTGCTGAGGCCCCGGGAATCGGCAGGCCGTGATGCGGCCATTCTTCGCGGTGGCGACGAGGTACGACTGTGAGGATGACCGGGTGCCGCCTTGGGCGGCGGTCTGGCCCGAGGTACGACTGGCGTTTCTGCCTTGAGTTTGATCTGCCGGCCGCTGTCCGAGGCGGCGTGTGCTACCGCCGGACCGGTAGGCGTGTCCCGATAGGGGCCTTCGCGACAGGCACCGTCACAGTCCTGACCGCCTCACCTGGCCCGGCGTCGGCACCGGTGTTCCCGAGGCGTTCAGGAGACAGGCGACCATGCCCAGCATGACCCACCCCACCCGTCCGCGTCACCACTGAGCTGACCCGCCAGAGGACGTTGTGCTCGGTGTGGACACCCACAAGGACGTGCACGTGGCCGCGGTAATCACCGCAACGGGAGCCATGCTGGATACCCGTAGCTTCCCAACGACGCGTGGAGGTTACCGGCAGCTCCTGGCCTGGGCGCGGGCCTTTGGCAGCCTTCGGCGTGCCGGCGTCGAGTGCACCGGCTCCTACGGTGCGGCGCTGACGCGCTACCTGCAGACCGAAGACATCGCAGTCAGCGAAATCAACCAGCCGGACAAAGCCACCCGACGTCGACGCGGCAAGACCGATGCGATCGACGCAGCATCTGCCGCTCAGGCAGTGCTTTCCGGCCGGGCCACAGCCACCGCCAAGACCACCGACGGGCCGGTGGAGACGATCCGGATGTTCAAAATGGCCAAGAGCTCCGCGATCAAGTCGCGGTCACAGGCAATCAACCAGCTCAAGGCCGTCCTGGTCTCCGCAGACCCGGCTCTGCGGGAGTCGTTGGCCGGTCTCGGCAACGCCAAACTCATCCGCCACTGTGCCGAGTTGAGGGCAGCCTCCGGGACTACCCCGGAGGCTGCCGCACGTCACACACTGCGGCTGCTTGCCAAGCGGATCCTGCATCTCACCGAGGAGATCAACGACCTCACTACCCGGATCACTTCGTCGATCACGGCCTGCGCACCGAAGCTGCTGGACCGTTACGGCGTCGGCCCGGATACCGCAGCCGCGTTGCTGATAGCGGCCGGCGACAATCCGGAACGCATGGGCAGCGAAGCATTCACCGCGCTCTGCGGTGTCAGCCCGGTCGAGGCATCATCAGGCAAAACCCAGCGCCGCAGGCTCAACCGAGGCGGTGACCGGCAAGCCAACTGCGTGCTCTACACCATCGTCCTGGCCCGCCTTCGCTGGGACACCCGCACCCGCGATTACCTGGAACGGCGCATCACTGAGGGCAAGACACGCCGCGAAGCCATCCGATGCCTGAAACGCTATGTCGCCCGTGAGATCTACCAGTCCATCATCCCGCCCAGGAAGAACGTGCTGACGCGAGCATCAGCTGGTTGACATCCATAGGGGCATCAAGCTCGCCGTCCGCTATGAGGCGACCGTGCTGGTCGCGGCCATCAACGAATGGCTGTGACCAGCGCTTTCGAAACACGCCCTAAAGGCCCCGTGCGGCACGGCCCGCACTCGTGACGCGCATGGACCTCCTGCGGCGGGAAGGCGGAGAGGTCGGCTCGACCAACGACGTGATGGGTCCGCCGGCCATCGCTATCCGTCGCCGGCCGCTCGACGTGCAGTACGGCCGCGCCGTGGTCATCCACTGCTGGATGATCACGGTCCACTGATCCGATGCCTGCCCGACTCGGACGGATGACCGAATCAGGCCCGATGGGTTCGGTCGCCCGCACGGACCAGCCGACAACGATTCACGCGAGACTGAACCCGTGTGGCTCAGGGCCGCGACGACGCGGCGACGATGAGGAGACGGGCATTGACCGACGAACGGGTGACATGGCGCGACCGGGCGTTCCCTGACCGCGATGTGCCGCTCACAGAGGTCGGCGCGCAGGGCTGGCACCTTCTCGACGGCGACTTCCACCTACCGGTCGTGGCCCTGCGGGAAACAGCCATCGAGCGCAACCTCGCGCTGATGCGGGACTACTGCACACGCCACGACGTACTGATTGCGCCACACGCGAAGACCACGATGAGTCCGGCGCTCGTCCAGCGCCAGCTCGCCACTGGCGCCTGGGGCATCACGGTCGCCAACGTCCAGCAGGCGAAGGTGTTCATCACCGCGGGGGTGCGACGGGTCCTGGTAGCCAATCCCGTCGTCGGTCCGGCCGACCTCGCTCACATCGCCGCCCTGAGGCGGGCCGACCCGGACCTCGAGGTACTGCTGCTGGTCGACTCCGTCGAGGCGGTCGCCCTCCTGGTCGACCGCGTGAGCCCCGACGCGGCCGACCTCCGGCCCCAGCCCGTGCTGGTCGAGCTCGGCTACGCCGGCGGCCGCGGCGGCGTGCGGTCAACAGACGACGCCCTGCGAATCGCGCAGGCGGTTCGCGACGCCGACGGGGTGGAACTCGTCGGGATCGAGGGCTTCGAGGGCCTGGTACCTGGCGCCGACCTCGTCGAGCGCCGCGATCGCGCTGCCGACTTCCTCGACTGGTCCGCGACAGTCGTCCGCGAGTTGATCGACCGCCGGCTGCTGCCTGGGAGCGGTGCCGTCGTGTCGTTCGGCGGCAGCTCGTACTTCGACCTAGTCGTCGCACGGTTCCGGGAGCTCTGGAGCGGCGATCGGGTCGAGGTGATGCTGCGCAGCGGCTGCTATCTGACGCATGACCACGGTCTTTATGCGCGCACGTCGCCGTTTGTCGGGCACGACCCGGCGCCGCTGCCGGCGCTTGAGGTGTGGGCCGAGGTGCTGTCACGCCCAGAGCCGGCACTCGCGATCCTGGGCGCCGGTCGCCGCGACGTCTCCACCGACGCCGACCTCCCGCTGCCCGTCGCGGTCCGGCGCGACGGGCACACCCGGCCTGTCGACGACCTGCGGGTCACTGCCGTCAACGACCAGCACGCGATGGTGGCCGTCTCGGAGGACGCCACGCTCGAGGTCGGCGATCTCGTGTGCCTCGGCGTCTCCCACCCCTGCACGACGTTCGACAAGTGGCGGCTGGTCCCGGTCGTCACCGACAAGTACGAGGTGATCGATGCCGTCCGCACCTACTTCTGATTCGGTCCCGTCCGCTGCACTGGGCCAGCCTTCCGGGGTCCCGGCCGTGGACCTCCATAAGTTCCTCGCCGACCTGGAGCGGCTCGTCCAGGTCGAGTCACCCTCGACGGACCGCGACGCGGTGGCCCGTTCGGCCCGGGTCGTGGCCGACGTCGTGGAGCGGCGGCTGGGTCGACGCCCCGAGATCGTGCGGGTCGACGGGGTCGACCACGTTGTACTGCGAGGCTGCGACAGCCAGGTCCTGCTGCTCGGCCACCACGACACTGTCTGGCCGATCGGCACCCTTGCGGATCTGCCGTTCTCCGTCGAGGATGGGGTCGTCCGCGGGCCGGGGTGCTTCGACATGCTCGTCGGTGTCGTACAGGTCGTCCACGCGCTGGCGCTGCTCCGTGCCAGACACGGTGACACGGTGCTCGACCGGGTCACCGTGCTCGTGACGGGTGACGAGGAGATCGGATCGACCACGTCACGCGGCCTGATCGAGACCGAGGCTTCCGGCTGTAGAGCCGCCTTGGTACTCGAGGCCGCCGGTCCGGGCGGTGCGCTGAAGACCCAGCGCAAAGGCGTGTCGCTCTACGAGCTCGAGGTGCTCGGCCGGGCGGCGCACAGCGGCCTGGAACCCGAGCGCGGCGTCAACGCGACACTCGGTGTGGCGGAGCTCGTCCTTGCGCTGGCCGACCTGGCTGATCCCGCTGTCGGCACCACCGTTACGCCCACGCTCATGGCGTCCGGTACGGCGGCCAACACCGTGCCCGCCCGGGCGACGGTCGCGGTCGACGTCAGAGCCCGCACGGTCGCCGAGCAGGAGCGGGTCGATACTGCGGTCCGAGCACTGGGCGTCGGTGTCGCCGAGGCGATCGTCGTGGTGCACGGCGGCATCAACCGCCCGCCTCTCGAAGCGGCGGCGTCGGGCGACCTGTTCGCGCGGGCGGCCCGGCTGGCCGCAGACCTCGGCCAGCCGCTGCTCACGAGCATGGCGGTTGGCGGGGCCTCCGACGGCAACATTACGGCTGGTGCCGGCGTCCCGACGCTCGACGGACTCGGGGCGGTGGGAGGTGGCGCACACGCCCGCGACGAGCATGCCGAGGTCGCGTGGATCACGCCGCGCGCCGAGCTGTTGGCTGCGCTGGTTCTCGACCTGGTCAGCGACGGTTCGTGATCGCTTGTCGTGCGCGTTCGCTGCTCAGCGCGAGCTCGTAGAGCACCGTGATGAGCCCCAACACGTCCTCCGCGCTCTCGAGGACCGCCGCGACCGTGCGGTCGGCCGTACGGGTGCAGCCAGGGATACAGGCGCTGAGCTCTGCGGCCACGGGCGAAGGCATGTCGACCTCGAGCCTCAAGGGAGTGCCCGCGGCAGGGCGCGGCAACGAGGCGGCGCCCGCGACGGCATGGGCGGCACCCTCGCGCACGAGGCCGAGCGCGACGCTCGGCGCGACCGTGTCGGTCGCCGAGAAGCCGTGAGCCTTCTTGACCGTCACGACCGTCGCTCCTGCGAACACGTCGGACGCGATCGCGCCGATAACGTCGTCGCCTGTCACGAGACCGACGGGCACGCCGAGCGAGGCCGCGTAGAGCCCGTTGACCTCGGCCTCGGAGACCTGGGCGCCGTCGACCCGCACCTCGCCGAAGTAGGCCGAGAACGTGTGAGCCAGGACCCCCGGAGCGCCGGCCGGCGCGTGATACCCCACGAACAGGGCGACGGCGCAGTCGTCGGTCAGGCCCTCCGCCATGCACTGCGCCTTTGGGGCGCCGAACACGAGCCGGGCACGTGGGTCGAGCCGGTCGTGCAGCAGGTTGTCCATCGTGCCGTGCGAGTCGTTGACCACCACGCTGGTCGCGCCGCCCTCGAAGGCGCCCGCTATCGCTGCATTGGCCTCCTGAGTCATGAGCTCCTGGGCGCGGGGATACCCGGAGCCGCCGCGGACGATCTGGTCGAGGGTCGCGATGCCCGCGACGCCCTCCATGTCGACCGAGATGTACACCTTCACCGCTGGCTCCTGTGCTCGTCGTGCTGGGCCCCGCCATTCTGCGCTCGTGAGGGGGTTGTCTGATAGTGCGATCGACCGAAATCTACTCCTCCCGGCTGTACTGTCGACCCATGCCCATCCCTGTCTTCACGACGCCTCTGGGACGGCTGACCGAGCGCCTGGGGTCGACCCTGCTGACGCTCGAGGCCGGCAAGCACCAAGCCACGCGCACCGTGTCAACAGTCGTGCTGTACGACCCGCTGGACCCCCCGGATATCACGCGGGACGCGATCGTGCTCGCCGTGGCGGTCGCCACAGACCGCGACCTTGCCGACCTCGTGCAGGCGGCGGGTGACGCCGGCGCCGCGGCGCTCATCGTCCGCGAGCCGCTGACCGTGGGGCGCGAGGTGGCCGAGGTCGCCGAAGAGGGGAACGTCTCGGTCTTCAGCCTCGTCCGGGGGGCGTCGTGGGTGCAGGTCGCGACGCTGCTGAGCGGCGCGCTCAACCTGGGTCCGGAGGGTCCGGAGTACGGCGGCGACTCCGCCAGGGACCTGTTCACGTTGGCCGACTCCCTGTCGACGCTGCTCGGGGCTCCCGTGACGATCGAGGACCGGTCGTCGCGCGTCGTCGCGTTCTCGGCCGACCAGGTCGGTACCGATGAACCGCGCCGCCTCACGATCCTGGGTCTGCAGGTTCCCGAGATGTACAGCGCTTACCAGCGCACGCAGGGCGTCTTCCCGGTCATCTACGGGTCCGAGCGGCCGATCTTCCTGGCTGAGCCTGCGCCCGGCACGATGCCGCGGGTCGCGATGCGGATCCAGGCCGGCGACGAGGTGCTCGGCTCGATCTGGGCCGTGACGCCCGAGCCGTTCGACGCCGGGCGCGAGCAGGTCATGGTCGAGGCCGCCCAGCTCGTGGCCCTCGCGATACTGCGGGCGCGGGTCAGCGCCGACGCCGCCCAGCGAGTGGCCGAGTCGCTTGGGTCGCAGCTCCTTGATGGAGGCTCGGAGGCATTTGAGGCCGCCCAACAACTCGGGTTCGAGACCTCGCCCGCATGCGTCCTCGTGTTGGGTCCCCTGGTGGACGACGACGAGATCCGCACGGTTTCGGACACCCAGCGCGCCGCCGCAGCCCTGCGGATGCACCTGCGGTCGGTGTATCCGCGGGCGGTTGCGGTGCCGATCGGCGGACTCGTGCACGCGGTCGTCCCGCTCCGAGCCGCCGACGAGCGCACGCTCACGGCAGTGCAGCAGCATGCGACCGAGTTCGTCGGGCGGCTCGACACCTCGACCGAATTCTGCGCCGGGATCGGCGGGGTCGTCGCCGACGTGCGTGACCTGTCGGCCTCGCGCCGCGACGCCGAGGCCACATTGCGGGTCCTGCGCGCCCGGCCGCACGAGGAGCGACGGGTCGCCCGCTCCGCCGAGGTGCAGGTCGAGGCCCTGATGCTGAGGATCGGCGACTCCCTCGCCGCCGACGGCATCGAGCTCGGCGGACCGCTCGTGGCGCTGCGCGCGTACGACGCGGGCCACGAGACCGAGCTCGTCGCGACCCTGCGCGCCTGGCTTGAGCACTTCGGCAACGTGACCGCTGCGGCGCGCGAGGTCCACGTTCACAAGAACACGTTCCGGTATCGCCTGGAGCGGGTCGAGGCGATCGCCGACGTCGACCTCGGTGACCCCGACACGCGCTTCGGCCTGCTGCTGCAGTTGCGTCTGGACGCGTGTTCGCGACCGGCCTGAGCCTGTCGCGCCACACTCGCCACCCGGTGGTTCGTGCGCTCGTCCAGGAGTCCAGGTCAGGGATTGGACGAACGTCCGATGAGCGGCGCGGATCGACGATCGAGGATGTGACCCGATCCACATCACGTCAAAAGGGGCGGCCTCCGTGAACAAGCGCATTCTTGCTCTCCCCATTCTTCTCGCGGCCACGTCGGGCCTTGCGGCCTGCGGCGGCTCGGACGCGTCGTCTGGGGGCGGGTTCGCGACTGACGCCGCCTTCACCGTCGCGGTCGACTCGGATCCTGGTGACCTGAACCCGCTGGTCACCAACCTCGTCAATGCGCAGATCGTTGGTGCGTACTCCTACGACAGCCTCCTCTCGGTCGATCCCAAGACGGGCAAGCTATCGCCTTTCCTTGCACAGAGCTGGACCGAGAGTCCGACCAAGGTCACCTACACGCTTCGCAACAACATCACGTGCGCTGACGGCACTCCTTTCACCGCGCAAACGGCGGCGGACAACCTCAATTGGATCGTGGACCCAGCACACAAGTCGCCGCGTCTCGAATCGGTCGTGCCGTCCGACGCCAAGGCAAGCGCCAAGGGGAATGTCCTCACCGTCACCACCTCAAAGCCGCGGCCGTTCATGCTGAACAACCTTGGGGGTCAGCAGATGGTGTGCGAACACGGCCTGAAGGACCCGAAGACCCTGACGTCCGGCAGTGATGGAACGGGACCGTTCGTCATTGACCACGTGGTGGCCGGCGATTCGATCAAGCTGACCAGGAGGGCCGGATACACGTGGGGGCCGGAGCACAGCACCTCCGAGACGCCCGGGATGCCCAAGACCGTCACGATCAAGATCGCGCCAAGTCCGTCGACCCGAGCGAACCTCCTGCTCTCCGGCGGACTCAACGCGGCCATGGTGAGCGGAAAGGATGAGGCGCGCCTGACTGCTCTCAAGTCACTCCCATCACCGGCCATGTCCGGGATGATCATCTACAACCACTACCAGGGGCTCCCGACAGCTGACGTCGACGTACGACGAGCGCTGACCCAGGCGATCGACCTCGATACCCTCACAAAGATCGTCACTGGCGGCACGGGTGAACGCGCGACCTCGCTTCTCTCCGAGCACCCGAGCTTGTGCACCTACGACTCTGTTTCCGGGAATCTGCCTGCCTATGACCCGGACGCGGCCAATCGCGCTCTGCACGCGGCGGGTGCGTCCCCGACGATCAAACTGGTATACGACAACAGCACGGACACGGGGACCGCTGGGGCCGAATACGTCGCGAAGCAATGGGAGGCCGCTGGGGCCAAGGTGAAGCTCGATGGTGGCGACGAGAACTACGTCATCAGCAAGACATTTGCAGCCAAAGACCCGTCGGGCTGGTCGGCAACGCTCGGACTCAACCTGCAAACCGGAACGCCGGCGATCTACCCGCAATACCTGTCGGGCCCGGCCGCACCCGCGGGGACCAACTTCGCGTCGATCGACAACAAGGATTACAACAGTCGTGTATCTGCAGCGGCTCGTCTGACTGGTGACGACGCGTGCAAGGGTTGGAAAAACGCGGAGAAGGCGCTGATGGCGAGTGCTGACCTTGTTCCCGTATCCGTTACGCCATACCCCATGTACTTCAATGGGGCCACCGCGCTCTATCCGCCGGTAGGCGGCGTTCTTCCTGGCTCTGCCATCCGTGTGCTGAAGTGAGCCTGACGTGACTACTGATCCGATTCGCGCCCTGCCGACGGACGACCTCGAGTCTCAGGCAACAACATCGAGAGTCGGCCGAGCTGGGGAAAGGCAACTGGGCGCCTTCATCCTGCGACGGCTCGCACGGCTCGCCTATTCGGTGGTTGCCCTGGCGACGGTTGCCTTCTTGATGATCCGGTTGATCCCTGGAGATCCAGTCCGAAATGCGCTTGGAATCAATGCGACTGCGGCGGTCGTCGAGAGGCAACGTGAGAGCTTGGGCCTGAACGATCCCCTGTGGATGCAGTACGTGGAGTTCTGGAAGGGTCTGCTTACCTGGGATCTCGGAGATTCGTTCTCGCTGCACTTGCCAGTCACGACGGTTATCGAACAACGCTTGCCAGCAACTCTAGAACTCACGTTCCTGTCCTTGGCGGTCGTGCTGCTGGTTTCTGTGCCGCTCGGGATCCTGGCTGCCGCGTTCACCAGGGGTGGCCGACGGCAATTCCTCGACGTGGCGTACACCACGATGAGCGGACTGCTCGCCGTCATCCCCGAATTTCTCACAGGCGTCGCACTCGTGTATCTCTTCGCGGTTCAGAGCCACGTACTTCCCGTTGCGGGACGCGCGGGACCGAGCTCGTACGTACTACCGGTATCGGCGTTGTCGATCGGGACCGCGGCTGCGGTCTCCAGAATCGTCCGAGTCGAGGCATTGACGGTATTCCAACAGGATTACATGCGTACCGCTCGTTCGAAGCGGATGCCACGGCGTCGCCTCTACTTTCGTCACGCGCTGCCGAACCTCATGACCTCCTCGCTGACGATCGCAGGCATCGTTCTCGCCTCCTTGGTGGCGGGCACTGTGCTGATTGAGACCATCTTTTCGTGGCCGGGTCTCGGGCTGACGATCGTGGACGCCGTGAGAAGCAAGGACTTCCCGCTCGCACAGGGAATCGTCATCGTGTACGGCCTGATCGTGCTCGTTGCCAACCTCATCATCGACATCGCCCTGGTCTGCCTGGACCCTCGCTCAGCACTCAAGGACACCTGAGAATGGCGACAACCTCTATGCCCCCCTCCACCAGTGACGTTGCCGGCTCGCCGGCCTCGCGGCACACCGTGTTCGTGGCTCTCCGATCGCCCCTCGGGATCGTTACGTCGCTGGCCCTCGTAGCGCTCGCGTTCTTCGCGATCTTCGGCCCTATGATCTGGGGCGGCACAGCCGCGGTTGCCGACCTGACCCAGCTCTCGGCCAAGCCCAGTGCGGAGCATCCGCTCGGAACCGACGCCGGCGGTCACGACGTTCTCGCACAGCTCCTGAGTGCGACCCAACTTTCGGTTGTGACAGCGATCCTCGCAACACTCATCGGAGTATCGGTCGGCGTCGCCCTGGGCCTCCTGCCGACCGTCGCCCCGCGTTGGATGGCCCGGATGGTTAACGGCGTCCTCGGGGTGACGCTGGCCTTCCCGGCACTGCTCCTCGCGATCGTGGTGTCGATCGTCCTGGGGGTCGGCGCGGTCAGCGTGACCGTGGCGATCGGCCTGGCGATGGCGCCGGCCTTTGCGCGCCTGACGCAGACACTGGGCTCTTCGGTCGCGGGACGTGACTTCGTCGCCGCGGCCCGGATTCTCGGGGTCGGACGATTCCGGATCCTGACGCGCCACGTGCTGCCGAACGTGCGTGACCCACTCATCGTCAATGCGAGCATCAGTGCGGGCACGGCGCTGGTCGCCGCGACGGGTCTGTCGTTCCTCGGCCTCGGAGTGCAGGCGCCGCGTTACGACTGGGGGCGGATGCTCAACGAGAGCCTTGACGGCATCTATGTCAACGCGGCCCCCTCGCTCGGGCTGGCCGCCGCGATCGTCTTCGCGGGCGTCACGTTCGCCCTCCTGGGCGAAAACCTTTCACGGGCGTTCGGCCTGCACCCGCCCGCGCGCCGGCTGCGGCGCCATCCTGCTTCATCGACCGACGCCGTCGTGCCGCTGCACGTCACCGATGACCCCGTCCTGCGGGTGCGAGACCTGCGGGTCAGCACGCCTCGTGGCACCACCTGGGCCACGCCGGTCCGCGGCGTGAGCTTCGACGTGGGTCGAGGAGAGATCGTCGGTGTCGTCGGAGAGTCGGGCTCCGGCAAGTCGCTGACGTGTATGGCCGTCGCGGCGCTGCTCGAGGCGCCCCTGAAGGTCGCGGCGTCGTCGGTGCATTTCGACGGAACCGAGCTCGCAGTCGACGGCCGGGTCTCGGACCGGACGTCCACCAGTCTGGCGCAGCACCTGGGCACGCGCATGGCGTTCGTGTTCCAGGACCCGTCGACGTCGCTCAACCCGGCCGTGCACGTCGGCACGCAGGTTGCTGAGGTCGGTCTGCTGCACGGGGGGCTCCGCCGCAAGGACGCGCACGACCGGGCGATCGACCGTCTCAACGCCGTGCGGATCCCCGACGCGGCGCGGCGCGCGCGCCGCTACCCGCATGAGTTCTCCGGCGGCATGCGGCAGCGCACGATGATGGCGATGGGCCTGATGAGCAAGCCCGCGCTGCTGATCGCCGACGAGCCCACGACCGCGCTGGACGTCACGGTGCAGCGCGAGGTCATGAGCCTGCTCTCCGAGATCAACGAGGTCAACGGCACGGCGTTGCTGTTGGTGTCGCACGACATCGCACTGGTCTCGTCGTTCTGCACGCGCGTCCTCGTGATGTACCGGGGCGCGATAGTCGAGGACCTCAGTGCCGAGGAACTCGCCGCAGGTTGCGCCCAGCACCCCTACACCCGCGCCCTCGTGGAGGCCGTCCCGCACCTCGAGGCCGAGCCCGGCACGGAGTTCGCGACGATCGCCGAGGACGTGGAGTTCCCGACCGAGCCCGTGAGGAGCCGATCGTGACCGACCTGGTCCTTGAGAACGTCCATGTCCGCTACGGCAGCGGGTCGTCTGCCCACGACGCCGTGCGCGACGTCAGCCTGACCGTCGCAAGCGGCCGGACCGTCGGCCTGGTCGGCGAGTCCGGGTCCGGCAAGTCGACTCTGGCGCGGGCCGTCGTGGGTCTCCACGAGCCGTACGCGGGTCGCATCCTGGTCGGCGGCACCGACGTCGTGCGCGCCCGGGGCCGTGTCGCCGCCGCGCGGCGCGACGTGCAGATGATCTTCCAGGACGCGAGCTCCTCGCTCGACCCGCGCATGACGGTGGGTGCGTCCGTCGAGGAGGCTCTCGAGGTGCGCGGGTTCGCACAGCGAGATCAGCAAGGACGTGAGCGCACCGTACGAGGTCGCGCTAGGCGTCGCGCGGAGGTCGTCAGGTTGCTGGAAACCGTCGAGCTCGACCCGGCCCGCGCCAACGACCTGCCCTCGCAGCTCTCGGGCGGGCAGCGGCAACGCGTCGCGATCGCGCGGGCGCTCGCCGCGTCGCCCCGGGTCCTGCTGGCCGACGAGATCACCTCCGCCCTCGACGTCTCGGTGCAAGGCACCGTGCTCAACCTGCTCCGCAAGGTGCAACAGGAGCTCGACCTCACCGTGCTCTTCATCAGCCACAACCTCGCGGTCGTGCGCCAGCTCTGCGACGAGGTGGCCGTCATGAAGGACGGTCGGGTCGTCGAGACCGGCCCGACGACGCGAGTCATCGACGCCCCCGAGCACTCGTACACCCGTGAACTGATCCGCGCCGTGCCCCGGTTCGCCGGCTCGCTCGTCGACACCCCGTCCCTGTACCGAGGAGCCGCCTCATGACGCCGCGCGCCGCCTGCCTCGACGACCTCCACCGGGTCGTCACCGTGACCGAGACGGCGATCCGCCCCGACGGCTCAGCCGTCGTGCTGACCCGTCGCCAGGTCGTCGACGGCCGCACCGTGACCTCGCTGTGGGAGGTCGACGAGCACGGTGGCGAACGTCGCCTGACCAGTGGTCCCGACGACAGCGGCGCTGAGTTCGGCCCGGCCGGGCTGCTGTTCCTGCGGCGTGTCGACGGCGTGCCGCAGCTGCACCTGCTGCCGCCAACCGGCGAGCCCGTGCAGCTCACGACGCTGCCGCTCGGTGCGGGGCGGCCGGTCGTCGACGCCTCCAGCCGTCGCGTCGCCTTCCTCGCCCCGGTGGAGCGCGGCGCGGGCGACCCGCAGGCGCCGATCGTGGTCGACACGCTTGACCAGAAGACCGACGGCGTGGGGTGGCTCGGCAGTGTGCGATACCAGGTCGTCGTGCTGGACCTCGCCGACGGCAGCACGCGTCAGGTCACCGACGGCGACGCCGACGCGGGGGAACCCGCCTGGTCCCCGGATGGCACGCTGCTCGCCTTCGCCGCGGGCACCTCGCCGCGCGCCGACGTCGAGCGGGAGCGTGCCGTGCACGTCATCGACGTCGACGACCTATTGGCGCCAGCCCGGCGCGTCGGTTCGGCGACGGGCGTCACTGGGCCACTCCTGTGGACGCCCGACGGCGGATCGGTCATCGTGGTCGGCCATCGCACCATGGCGATCGGCCACACCCGTCTGCTGCGCCTGTACTTGGACGGCAGGCCGGACGAGGACCTGACCGCGGAACTCGACCTCAACGTCATGCCAGGCGCCGTCGGCTACCCCGGGGGGCGTCCCACGCTGACGCACGATGGCGCGCAGGTCCTGTTCTGCGCGCGCAACCGAGGGTGGACGCACCTCTACGGGGTCGACCTGGCCGGAGGCGCGCCTCGGCCGATCGTCGCCGAGGACCACCGAGTCGTCTCGGCGCTGTCCGTCGCAGCCGCGAGCGCGCGCGCCGCCGTCGTCGTCACGACCCAGGACTCATTCGCGGAGGTCGCCCTCGTGGACCTGGGGACGGGCGAGCATCGCGAGCTCACGATGCTGATGCGTGACGCCCTCCCGGACGTCGAACTGCTGCGCCCCGAGCCGCGATCCTTCACGATCAGCGACGGCACCGTCGTGCACGGCTGGCTCCTGTCGTCGCCCGGCACGTCGGGCGCGGCGCCCCTGCTGCTCGACGTCCACGGCGGTCCGCACAATGCGTGGAGCGGGGTCGCCGACGAAGTGCACCTCTACCACCAGGTCCTGGCGCACCGAGGCTGGCGCGTCCTGACGCTCAACCCCCGCGGCTCGGACGGCTATGGCGAGGACTTCCTGACGGCAGTCCACGGCGGATGGGCGCGGGTCGACCTGCCAGACTTCCTCGAGCCCGTCGACACGCTCGTCGCTGAAGGCCTCGCGGACCCGGACCGGCTGGCGGTCACGGGCTACAGCTACGGCGGGCTCTCCACGTGCGCGCTCACGGCGCACACCGACCGCTTCGCCGCGGCCGTCGCCGGGGGCCTCTTGTGCGACTTCGCAGCTCTCGCCGGTCAGCGGCTCGAGCCCGAGGGGTTCTTCTCGGCGGCCACCGCGGGTCTTGAGCCGACCGATGTCGGGCGCCTTGCCGAGCGCTCGCCGATCGCTCGCGTTGACCAGGTCACGACCCCGACCCTCGTGCTGCACGGCGAGCACGACGAGACGTGCCCGAGCACGCAGGCCCAGGAGTGGTTCTCGGCCCTACGGATCCAGGCCGTCCCGAGCCGGCTCGTCGTATACCCGGGCGGCGGGCACCTGTTTGTCGTCGCGGGATCGGTCGAGCACCGGCTCGACTACCAGCGGCGGCTGATCGAATGGGTTGAGCGGTACACGCGCCCAGCGGTGGACACGGTGCCGCGACCCGCGGCAACATCACCGGCTGCCCGCGACGCCGCCGCGTGGCAGCGTCGGCTCGACCTCCTGCGGGAGCGGTACGGCGTCGTGGGCGCCCAGCTCGGCATCGTACAGCTGACCGACGACGGGAGCGTGCTTAACCGACTCGCCCTGTCGTCCGGCGTGCTCGACATCTCGACAGGTGTCCCCGTGACGGACGAAAGCGTGTTCCAGATCGGGTCGATCAGCAAGGTCTGGACGACGATGCTCGTGCTCCAGCTCGTCGAAGAGGGTCTGCTCGACCTCGACGCCACGGTGCGCAGCGTCCTCCCTGACTTCCGGCTCGGCGACGACGCTCCCGACGTCACGGTCCGCGAACTCCTGCAACACACCAGCGGCTTCGAGGGCGACGTGTTCACCGACACCGGTCGCGGCGACGATTGCGTCGAGGCGTACGTGGACCTGTTGGCCCGCACCGACCGGCTGCACCCACGCGGGGAGCGGTTCTCCTACTGCAACTCAGCCTTCGTCGTCGCGGGGCGCATCATTGAAGTACTGCGCAGCACGACGTGGGACGAGGTCGTGAGGACCCACCTGGTCGAACCGCTCGGACTGCGCCACACATTCACATTGACCGAAGACGCTCCGCGGTTCGCGACGGCGACCGGACACTCGGGGCTCGGCGCCGCCGCCGTGCCGGCGAGCACGTGGGTACTGCCGCGCTCGATGGGGCCGGCGGGACTGATCGCGGCAAGTATCGGGGACCTGCTGACCTTCGCCGAGACCGCGCTTCGCGAGGGTCTCGCCCCCAACGGCACCCGCGTCCTGTCGGCTGAGAGCGCCCGCCTCATGACCACCGAGCACGTCGACCTACGCACCAGCGTGGTGTCGACGTCCGGTTGGGGCCTCGGGTGGTTCCTGCAGGACTGGCAGGGCAGCCGTGTCTACGGGCACGACGGCGGCACGATCGGCCAGCGCTCGTATCTGCGAATCTTCCCGGGGACAAGCCTGGCTGTGGCGCTGCTGACGACCGGTGGCCACCCCGACGGCCTCTATCGCGAGCTCTTCGAGGACGCCGCCCGCACGCTCGACGGGGGCGCACTGCACGCGGTGCTGTCCGCGGACCGCTCGCGGGCGCCTGAGCCACTGAGCGGATCGTGGGAGTCGGCCGGGTTCGTGGCCGACATCGCCCCGCACGAGGACGGGCTGCGCCTCACCCTACGCGAACGCAAGGGCTACGCCGGCGGCACCTCGCCCGACGACGTCCAGGAGATCGAGCTGTACCCGTCGACCGTCCCAGGGGTCTACGCGTTCACGAACGACGAGATCGCCGGGTGGGAGCAGGTGCGGCCGGTTCCCGGCGGCCTCTACCTCGGCTACCGATTCTTGCGAGAGGTGCGGTCGTGACGAGCGAGACCCAAGGAGTGCCGATTGAGACGGGACTGATCGAGGTAGAGCAGGCAGGGGCGGAGCTGCGGATGCTGCACCTGCCCTCCGACATGGTCGCCGCGACCGAGCTCGTGGCTAGCGTCTGGCAGGTCGACGTCACGCAGTCGCACGTCAACCCCGAGCTGCTGACCGCGCTCGCGCACGCCGGCAACTACGTCGCGGGCGGGTTCCGTGGCGACGAGCTCATGGCCGTCTGCGTCGGATTCTTCCACCCACCACTCGAGCGGGCCCTCCACTCCCATCTCGCGGGGGTCCGTCCCGACGCGGTCGGCACCGGGTGGGGACATGCGCTCAAGAGCCACCAACGTGCTTGGTGCCTCGAGCGCGGCGTCACCCGCATTACGTGGACCTACGACCCGCTCGTCGCCCGCAACGCGTACTTCAACCTGCACAAGCTCGGCTGCACGGTCGACACCTACCTGCCCGACTTCTATGGCGTCATGGGCGACGGACTGAACAGTGGCCAGCGCAGCGATCGAGTGCTCGTGGTGCGGGACCTCGAGCGTCCGGCCGGGCCGCGCCGACCCATCGGCGACGACATCGAGCCGCCTGCCGCCGTCCTGCGGTCCGAGCACGGACGACCCGTCCTCGACCTCGACCGCGCCCGCGCCCTGCGCACCTGTCGCGTCGACATCCCGAGCGATATCGAGCAGGTCCGGCGCACCGATCCCGACCTGGCGGTCGGCTGGCGACTCAGCCTGGGGCAGGCCCTCGGCGGGCTGCTCGCCGACGGCTGGGTCGTCACCGACTTCGACCGCCGTGGTCACTACACCCTGACGAGGAGCCTCTGAAATGCACATCGATCGCGTCGAGCTGATCACGGTCCGGATGCCGCTGGTCCATCCGTTCACGACGTCGTTCTCGACACAGACCGAGCGACGTCCGCTCCTCGTCCGGGTCACGGCGACGCGGGACGGCCGCACCGTGACGGGCTGGGGCGAGTGCGTCGCCCTGGCCGATCCGTCGTACTCGCCGGAGTATCTCGACGGCGCCCGCGAGATGCTGCGACGATTCCTGGTCCCGTCGCTGCTGGACTGGCAAGCCGCGGGTCACACCGTCACACCGGAGGTCGTGGCGACCACGACGGCGCACGTGGTGGGTCACCGCATGGCCAAAGGGGCGCTCGAGATGGCGGTCCTCGACGCCGGCCTGCGCCTGGACGACCGGGCCTTCGCCGACCACCTCGGGGTCACGCGCGACGTCGTGCCGTCCGGCGTGAGCGTTGGGATCGAGTTGTCGATCCCCGATCTGCTCGCCCAGGTCGGCGGCTTCCTCGACGAGGGATACGCCCGCATCAAGCTCAAAATCCAGCCCGGGTGGGACATCGAGCCGGTCCGTGCCGTGCGCGAGAGGTTCGGGGACGTGCCGCTGCAGGTCGACGCGAACACGGCCTACCAGCTCTCGGACGCACCGCTCCTGCGCCGGCTGGACCCGTTCGACCTGCTCCTGATCGAGCAGCCCCTGGCCGAGGACGACCTACGTCAGCACGCCGTGCTGGCGCAGCAGATCGCGACCCCGATCTGCCTCGACGAGTCGATCGTTTCGGTCCAGGCCGCCGCCGACGCGATCACGTGGGGCGCCGCGAGCGTCATCAACATCAAGCCCGGCCGGGTCGGAGGCTACCTCGCGGCACGCCGCATCCACGACCTCGCCCAGGCGCACGGGATCGCCGTCTGGTGCGGCGGCATGCTGGAGACCGGCATCGGGCGCGCCGCCAACATCGCCCTAGCCGGACTGCCCGGGTTCACGCTGCCCGGTGACATCTCGGGCTCGGGCCGGTTCTACGCCCAGGACGTGACCGAACCGATCGTCATGAAGGACGGCGTCGTCGCAGTGCCGGACGGGCCGGGCTTCGGCGTCGAGCCCCTCGCCGACGCGCTCGCAGAGCTGACGGTCGACGCAGTCGACGTCACGGCAAGGCGGGGCTGAGCATGCGTCCCGAGCCCCCCGTTCCCGAGGTCATAGTTGTCGGTGCCGGATCGGCCGGGTCGGCGCTCGCGGCGGGGCTCGTCCGGTCAGGTCGCCGCGTCCTGCTGCTGGAGGCCGGACGTGACTACCCGGCCTCCGAGCTACCTGAGTCGTGGCGCTCGCCCAACCCCCTAGCCGCGATCCTGGATCCCGGGAGTGAGCCGCTGCTGTGGGAGGACCATCTCGCCTCGCGGACAGCGACACAGGAACCCTCGCTCTACTGGCGTGGCAAGGGACTGGGCGGCAGCTCGGTCATCAACGGGCAGATCGCGATCCGCCCGCCTCTGGAGGACTTCGACGACTGGGCGGCCGACGGCTGCACCGACTGGTCGGCCGACGACGTGCTCCCGTTCCTCGCCAACCTCGAGTCAGACCAGGAGCACGGCGACGACCCGTTCCACGGCGCCGACGGCCCGATCCCGGTGCACCGGTACCCCGAGGAGGCCTGGGGCTCGGTCGACCTCGCGCTGCGCGACGCGGCGCTCGCCGCGGGCCAGCCGTGGACGCCCGATGTCAACGCGCCGGGCGCGACCGGCGTCTCGCCGTACCCCGCCAACTCCGTCGAGGGCCGGCGGGTCTCCTGCCACGACGCCTACCTCGAGCCGCTCCGCGACAACCCGCTTCTCACGATCCGGGGCGGGGCGCTCGTCGACCGCGTCGAGTTGGAGGCGGGACGCGCCGTCGGGGTCCGTCTCGCGGACGGCGAGGTGCTGCGCGCGGACCTCGTCGTCCTCAGCGCGGGCGCCACCGCGACGCCCTCGATCCTGATGCGCTCCGGCATCGGCCCTGCCCGGCATTTGGCTGAACAGCGCATCGCGGTGCACGCGGACCTGCCCGTCGGCGAGGGTATGCAGGACCATCCCATGGCGCTGATCGGCATCCCGCTCACGGTGGCGGCGACGGCGAGACCCTGGGACCGCCACACGAACTGCTGCGTCAGGTACTCCAGCCGGATGACTCCGGACACGAACGACATGATGTTGGTCGCCCTCAACCAGAACGCCCTCGCGATGGCCTCGGCCGAGCCGCGGGCGGGTGCCGGCGCGGTCGGGGTTTTCGTCAACCGCACGTACTCACGCGGCACTCTGCGCTTGCGGGGCGTGGACCCCCGCACTCAACCCCAGCTGTCGTTCAACATGCTCGACGTCGAGCTCGACGTCGACCGGCTGGCAGCGGGGATCCGGCAGCTCGCCGAGCTCGTCGAGCACCCAGCTTTCGGCGCTATCGCCGCGTCGGACGTATGGGCGGCGAACGCCCAGTTGTGGGCTGTGCTCGACGGTCCTGAGGAGAGACTGCGGGACTACCTGCGTGCGACCGCGGTCGACACCCAGCACGCGACCAGCACCTGTCGCATGGGCGATCCCACCGCTGCGACGACCGTCGTCGATCCGGAGGGGCGGGTGCTTGGCGTCGAAGGTCTGCGGGTCGCCGACGCGTCGGTCTTCCCATTCGTCCCCCGCGCCAACACTCATCTGGCGAGCGTCCTGGTCGGCGAGCTGCTGGCCGCGCGCCTGACGACCTGAACCTGCGAGACGAGGAGCTGACGTGAGGCGTCTACACCACCTGATCGACGGAGTCGCCGTCGCATCGACCGATCCCGAGAGCCGCCTGATCGTCGACCCGTCGACCGAGGAGGTCGTCGCCCGCATCCCGGTCGGCTCCGCCGAGGACGTCGACGCCGCAGTGCGCTCCTCGGTGACGGCCCAGCACGGTTGGGCCGCTCTCGACCTGACCGAGCGCCTTGCGCTCCTCGCGCGGGTCGCCGACACCGTGGAGGAACACATCACGGAGCTCGCCCGCCTCGAGAACCTCGAGATGGGTAAGCCGGTCCCGCTCGCGGAGCAGTTCATCGCCGGCGGCGTCGCAGGCTGGCGCCAGGGACTCGAGCGCGCCGGGACCTACCCATTCGCCGCCGACGTCACGGTGCCAGGCGAATCGGGGCGAACCGTCGTCGAGCGGCGCCCCCTGGGGGTCGTGGGGCTCATCATCCCATGGAACTTCACGATCACCCCGATCCTCGGGAGCCTGCTCCCTCTTCTGGCGTCCGGTAACACTGTCGTACTCAAGCCATCGGAGAAGTCGCCACTGTCGGCGGCCCGGTTCGTCGAGCTGCTCGACCTGCCGCCCGGCGTCGTCAACCTCGTGCACGGCGATGCCCGAGCTGGCCGGCCGCTCGCGGCCCACGAGGACGTCGCGCTGCTGCATTTCACAGGCTCGGTCGAGGCGGGCCGCTCCGTGGGGGTCGCGGCCGCGCAACGTCTGCAGCGATCGGTGCTTGAGCTCGGTGGCAACGACCCCGTGATCGTCGACGCAGACGTCGACGTCGCGGCAACCGCCCAGGCGGTGGCGTTCTCCTCGTTCGTCAACAGCGGGCAGATATGCACGTCGTCAGAGCGCATCTACGTGCACCGGGCTGTCGCTCAGGAGTTCATCGCCGCGCTGGTCGATGCGGCAGGGGCGTACGCCCTCAACGCCGACCGTGACGGGACGGGCCTCGGCCCGCTCGTCGACGAGACGCAGCGCTCCCTCGTGCACGCGCACGTCACCGAGGCCGTGGAGCTCGGCGCGACGGTGCTGTGCGGCGGCGTGGTCCCGGACGGTCCCGGGTTCGGCTACCCCGCCACAGTCCTGACCGGCGTGACGGCCGACATGCGCCTGATGCGTGAGGAGACGTTCGGGCCCGTCGCACCCGTCGTCGTGGTCGACTCCTTCGACGAGGCCATCGAGCTCGCGAACGGCACGGGCTTCGGGCTTGCCGCGACGGTCTACACCCACGACCCCGTGCACCAGCAGCGCGCTGGGGACATTCGGGCGGCGCTCGTGTGGATCAATGCGTGGCAGCAGGGCGGCGTCAACGCAACCTACGAACCGTGGGGGCTCAGCGGCGTCGGGGCCGCCGGCGCGGACGCCTCGTTTGACGCCGCCACCCGGCCCGTCTCGGTGCTGCTGGCCGCGACCGACTGACCTACGTTCTCAGGCAGTGCCGGGCGCGAGGTGCCGACGCACGAGCGCCGCGAGCGTGTCGGCCGGATTCACCTCGTCGGTCGACTTGTCCACGTTGGCGAGGACGACGATGGTCCTTCCCGTGCCCGGCTCGTGTCCCGCGAAGGCCTGGAAGCCCGGTAGCTCACCGTTGTGGCCCCAGATGCCGCCGAAGTTGGCAATGCCCAGGCCGTAGGACCAGTCCGTACCAGGCACGGGGACGCCGGCCAGGCGTGCCCGCTGGGTCTCCTCCGCGAGAAGGTCCCCTCGCACGAGCGCCTCGACCAGCACCACAAGGTCGTCGGCTGTAGAGATGGCGTTGCCGGCCGTCCACGCCCACGACGGGTTGACGTCGGTCGTGTCGACGAGCTCGGCACCGACACGGTGGTAGCCGCGCACCGTGGCGTCGGGAAGCGAGGTCCCGGCGGCGGAGCGCGGGGGCAGTGAGGTGTCGTGCAGACCCAGCGGGTCGAGCACGAGTTTCCGCGCGAGGTCCTCGACGAGATCGCCGGTCACGTGCTCGGCCAGCATCCCGAGCAGGATGTAGCCGGCATTGCAGTAGTCCCAGGAGCTGCCCGGCGCGAAGCGGTGTGGTTCGCGGAACGCGAGGTCCAGCAGCTCCTGAGGGCCCCACACCCGGTCCGGCGTCGTGTGCGAGATCTCGATGAACTCCTCGGTCGTGTAGTCCGGCAGCCCAGCGGTCATGTCGAGCAGGCGACGTACCGTGACCCCACTCGGCACGCGCACGTGCGGCAGGTGGGCCAGGATGTCGTCGTCGAGGCCGAGCTCGCCCCTCTCGGTCAGGCGCAGGACCACGGTGGCAACGATCGTCTTGGTCACACTGCCCACGCGCAGCACGGCGTCGACTGCAAGCGGCTCGTCGGTCGCGATGTCACGGACCCCGAGGGCGACCGACCACGGCTCGCCGTCCGGCGACCGGACCGCAACGACAGCGCCGGGAACGCCGAGACGCTGCCGCTCGGCGTCAACTGCGGCGAACACCGCTGCGACGGTGGGGGACAGCTCCCGGGGCAGAGTCGTCATGCGGTCCTACCTTGTTCGTGGGTTGGACGGGCCGTCGTAAGGTCCAGAGGCCCAGAGACGCCGGGTATGGCTTTCATGCGGTTGCCCTCGATGGTTCCGGTCACCTGGCCGCCCGGTGTCTCGCGACGACTCGGCCGCTGATGAGGAGTTGCGAACGCCTTCGGGTGGATCGCTGAGTAGGACCACGCCGGCGAGGTCGTCCGGGGAGACAGAGCGTCATCGAACGGCCGGAGGAACTGGTGGCCCAGATCTGGGCGGGTACGGACATAGGCAAGACCCATCACCACTGCGTGGTGCTGACCGCGCAGGGTGAACGGCTGCTGTCGCGGCGTGTGCTGAACGACGAGCCGGAGCTGCTGGCCCTGCTCGCCGATGTGCTGGCCCTCGGCCAGGACGTGGCCTGGGCGGTCGACGTCGCTGACGGCATGGCCGCGCTGTGGATCAACGTGCTGCTCAATCACGGCCAGCACCTCGTCCACATACCCGGCCTGGCCGTCAACCGGGCCTCGGCCGGCTACCGGGTCATGGGCAAGACCGAAGCCAAAGACGCCACCGTCATCGCCGACCAGGCCCGAATGCGCCGGGACCTGACGGTCCTGCTGCCGGACGACGAGCACGCCATCGAGCCGCGGGTCCTCACCAGCCGCCGGACCGACCTGAACGCCAATCGCACCCGCCGGATCAACCGCCTGCGCGGCCAACTCACCTGTATCTTCCCGGCCTTGGAGCGGGCGCTCGATCTGGGCAACGTCGGCCCGCTGATCCTGCTGACCGGCTACCAGACCCCAGCCGCCCTGCGACGCACCGGCCGCAGCCGCCTGGAGACCTGGCTGCGCAACCGCAAGGTCCGCAGCCCAGAAGCCCTGGCCGAGGCCGTCCTTGAAGCAGCCGAGCGACAGCACACTGCCGTCCCCGGGGAGAAGATCACCGCACAGGTGATCCACACCCTGGCCAAGGAGGTGATGAGCCTCAACGAGCAGATCGCCGAGATCGACAAGCTCATTGCGGCCCGGTTTCGCGACCACGGGCTCGCCGACGTGATTGCCAGCATGCCCGGCATCGGCCCGCTCCTGGGCGCCGAATTCCTCGCGGCCACCGCTGGCGACATGAGCCGCTACGGCACCGCCGACCGCCTCGCCAGCCTCGCTGGAGTCTCTCCGCTCCCGCGGGACTCGGGCAACGTCAGCGGCAACCTGCACCGACCTCGGCGCTATCACCGCGGCCTGCAATGCGTCTTCTACACCTCCGCACTCATCAGCATCCGCAGTTGCGACGATTCGCGCCGCTTCTACGAACGCAAACGCTCCGAAGGCAAACGGCACACCCAGGCTGTGCTTGCTCTGGCCCGTCGACGCGTGAACGTCCTGTGGGCTCTCATCCGTGACGGACAGTACTACCAAAGCAACCTCCGCTTCACTTCCGCAGCTTGACAACATCATTAGGAGGTGATTGTCCAGCAGTGGGTTGCGCGCCGCATGGTGCGAACGACCGACAGGAGATGGGGGTTCTCGGTCGATCGCCCGATCTCCCAGGGCCGTCCTCCTCCCTACGCTCGGTCGTGCCCCGCTCACTCACCAGGAGGAATCACGATGGCCGAGGACCAGTCGGCGACTGAGACCCGCACGATCGTCGGGCCACCCGACGCGCTCCTGGCGATGCCGCGATACGCGGGCGCCTCAACCTTCGCGAGGCTGCCCCGGCTCGACGAGGTCGGCCGGGCCGACGTCGCGGTATTCGGCGTGCCATTCGACTCCGGCACGACGTACCGCCCCGGTGCGCGGTTCGGCCCTGAGGCCGTGCGGGCCGGCTCGAAGCTGCTGCGCCCCTTCCACATCGGGCTTGAGGTCGAGCCGTGGGAGACGCTGCAAGTGGCGGACGCGGGCGACGTCGGAGTGACGCCGTTCGACATCGGCGAGGCGATCGGCCAGATAGAGCAGGCGGCCCGAGGGCTCTACGCGAGCGCCGATCGCATCGTCACACTCGGCGGCGACCACACGATCGCGCTCCCGATGCTGCGGGCGGCCCACGCCCAGCACGGCCCGGTCGCGCTCGTGCACTTCGATGCCCACCTCGACACGTGGGACAACATCTTCGGTGCTCGCGTGGTGCACGGCACGCCCTTCCGTCGCGCGGTCGAGGAGGGACTGCTCGACGTCCACCACTCGGCCCATATCGGTATCCGCAGCACCATGCCGTCAGCGCAGGACTTCATCGACGACAAGGAGCTCGGCTTCGCGACGATCACGACGCTCGAGATCGCACGCCGCGGGATCGACGATGTCGTCGACCGCGTCCGGTCGCGCGTCGGCGACCGTCCGGTGTACGTCAGCATCGACATCGACGTGCTCGACCCGGCCAACGCCCCAGGCACGGGAACACCTGAGCCTGGCGGTCTCACGACCCGTGAGCTGCAGATGATCCTCTTCGGCCTGGCCGACCTCGACGCGATCGGCGCCGATGTCGTCGAGATCGCTCCGGCGTACGACCATGCGCAGATCACCGCGCTCGCCGCGGCCGGGCTCACGTTCGACCTGCTCGCCATGATGGCGCGGCCGGCAACCCCCTGGGCCGGCTGACGCCGCGTGGCTCCCTCGCCTGCGGGTAGTGACGCTCGGAGGGGGCTTGTTGGTGTATGAGGCGGTGGCTGGCCTGGTGTGTTGCTGGTTCGTTGAGAGGCGGGGTGGGCGGTGTTGGTGGGGAGGCCGGTGTGTGTGAGCAGGGATTATGTGTTCTGTGTGGAGAGGGGTTGGGTTCGTTGTAGCTACTTCTAGCGTGTAATGGCCCGATTGGTGTTTGCGCTGGTCAGGGCTGTTCTGTCTGGTCGGTGGGTGCGGTTAGTAATCCGAGCCCCTGGCGGGGCCACCCTGAGCGGGTGAAAATCGGTTCGTGGCCGTCCGACGGACGTCGTGCCGCCTTGGCGTGATCCGAGCCCGCGGGTTAGTACTGCAACGGTGTTTGCCGTGACTGCTGACCAGCTCAGGGGCTGTGTCCGCGTCGTTTGTAGTGACTGACACGGGCCTGGTGCTGGCGTCGGCGGCGCCATGTCGACCAGTGCAGGATGTGGTCGACCGGGGTGGGGTGGCGGTTTGTGAGTCGGGCGATCAGGCGTCGGATCTCGGCGAGGCTGAGGTGGATGAGCTGGGAGGATCCGTTTCTGCTTTCCCGGCGTCCAGCTCGCGGGCGCGCAGGATGGTGAGGCAGGCGTGGGCGGCCATGGCCAGGGTCATGTGGCGGTGCCGGCCGGGGTAGCGGCGGACTTGGTAGTCGTCCAGGCCGCATTCCTGCTTCGCGGTCTGGAAGCATTCCTCCACGGCCCATCGGCTGCCCGCGATGCGGATCAGCTCATCCAGGGTGGCCCCGGCCGGGCAGTAGGCGATGTAGTAGGAGATCTCCTCGGGCCTGCTGACGCTGCGGCGGGCGAGGACCCAGTGCCGGCGGTCCTCGCGGTGCCAGGGCCGGACCTCGACCCGGGCCCAGTCATAGATCCGCCGGCCGTGAGCTCCTTCACCGCATGAGCGGCGTTTCCACTTCTGCCGTGGGAGGCCGGGGAACAGGTCATGGACGGGGTGGTCGATGGCCCAGCGGGTGACGACGGTGTCGTGCCGGGTGGTGGCCATGACATGGAAGACATCGGCCTGCTCCAGCTCGGAACGCCAGCCCTTGCTGAAGCCGTAGGCGGCATCTGCCGTCACCCACCCGAACGGGATCTTGTCCCTGATCGCTCGTCTGATCATCTCCTTGGCCATGGCCACCTTCGTCTCGAAGGCGACGCTGTCGTCGATGCCGGCCCGCCGGCTGCGCTTGCCGAATACCTCGTCCGTGCAGGTCACGCGGCATGTCTGTATGCGTGGAGGATGCCGCGAAGGCGGTCGTGGCGTCGTATGTCGAGG
>NZ_JBHYVB010000150.1:0-28565 GCF_042750115.1 Streptomyces sp. NPDC059455 | reverse complement strand
CACGCCGCCGCGATCTCACCCTGCGAATGACCAATGACCGCCGCCGGCTCCACACCGTACGAACGCCACAACTCCGCCAACGACACCATCACCGCCCACAACACGGGCTGCACCACATCAACCCGCTCCAACGCCTCCGCAGCGCCCTCGCCACCCCGCAGCACATCCGCGAGCGGCCAGTCCACGAACGGCGCCAGGGCGGCCGCGCACTCACCGATCCGCTCCGCGAACTCCGGCGAAGACTCCAGCAGCCCCGCCGCCATCCCCACCCACTGCGACCCCTGACCAGGGAAGACAAGCACTGCCTGGTCCCGGGCGGCCGCCACCCCCCGCACCACACCAGGCGACACATTCCCCTCGGCCAACGCACTCAGGCCGTTCATGAGGCCATCCCCGTCGCCCGCCAGCACCACCGCGCGGTGTTCGAACACACTGCGCGTGGTCGCCAACGACAGCCCGACATCGGCGGGCGAAACCTCCCCGTGCCCGCGCACATGCGCCAGCAGCCGCTCCGCCTGCGCCTCCACCGCCGTCTCCGACCGTCCGGAGATCACCCACGGCGTGATCTCCGGCAGTTCCGCAGCCGGGGCGTCGTCATCGGCGGCGGGGCTGGGAGCGTCGTCGAGCGGGGCCTGTTCCAGTACGGCGTGGGCATTGCTGCCACTCAACCCGAAGGAGGAGACCGCCGCGCGCCGCGGCCGTCCCGTCTCCGGCCAGGGCATGCCGTCCGTCAGCAGGCGCAACCCACCCGCGGACCAGTCCACATGCTGCGACGGCTCATCGATGTGCAGCGTCTTCGGCAGCGCGCCATGCCGCATCGCCATCACCATCTTGATGACACCGGCCACACCCGCCGCCGCCTGCGCATGGCCGAAGTTCGACTTCACCGAGCCGAGCCACACCGACTGGTCCGCGGGCCGGTCCTGGCCGTAGGTGGCCAGCAGTGCCTGCGCCTCGATGGGATCGCCCAGCGGGGTGCCGGTGCCATGGGCCTCGACCGCGTCCACATCGGCCGCCGACAGCCCGGCGTTCGCCAGCGCCGCGCGAATCACCCGCTGCTGAGACGGGCCGTTCGGGGCGGTCAGGCCGTTGGACGCACCGTCCTGGTTCGTCGCCGAACCCCGGACCAGGGCCAGCACCTCGTGCCCATTGCGCCTGGCATCCGACAGCCGCTCCACCAGCAGCAGCCCGACGCCCTCGGCGAATCCGAAACCGTCGGCGCTATTGCTGAACGCCTTGCACTTGCCGTCTTCGGACAGCGCGCGCTGACGGCTGAATTCCATCAGCGCGGCCGGTGTGGACATCACCGACACACCACCGGTCAGCGCCATGTCGCACTCGCCCTGGCGCAGTGCCTGGACCGCCAGGTGCAGCGCGACCAGCGACGACGAGCACGCCGTGTCCACCGTCACGGCAGGCCCCTCGAGGCCGAAGGTGTAGGAGATCCGGCCCGAGGCCACACTGCCCGCGCTACCCATGCCGAGGTAGCTCTCAAAGCCTTCGGGGGCCTTCCCGTCCAGACGGGTGGCGTAGTCGTTGTACATGACGCCGACGAAGACGCCGGTCCGGCTTCCCTTGGCCGTCTCGGGAGCGATACCGGCCCGCTCGAACGCCTCCCACGACGTCTCCAGCAGCAACCGCTGCTGCGGATCCATCGCCAGCGCCTCACGCGGCGAGATCCCGAAGAACTCCGGGTCGAATTCATCCGCCTCGTTGAGGAAACCACCGCTGCGGACGTAGTACGTGCCCTCACGCGTGGGGTCCGGGTCGTACGCGGAGTCGAGGTCCCAGCCGCGGTTGGACGGGAGCGGCGAGGTGGCATCGGTGCCCGCCATCACCAGCTGCCACAGCTCCTCGGGCGTCCGTACCGCACCGGGGAAGCGGCAGCTCATGGCCACGATCGCGATCGGCTCGTCGTCCTTGCGCCACGCGGCCCCGAAGGACCCACCCGCCGGTGCCGCGATGGCCCCGTCCTGGGAGCCAAGGATCTCCGAGCGCAGATGGCCCGCCAGTACCGTCGGGTTCGGGTAGTCGAAAACGAGCGTCGCCGGGAGGCGCAGACCCGTTTCCGCGCTCAGCCGGGCCCGCAGGTCCACGGCGGTGAGCGAGTCGAAGCCCAGGTCCTTGAAGGGGCGTCCCACCTCCACAGAGTCCGACTTGGCGTGTCCCAGGACGGCGGCCACGTGGACACGGATCAGCTCTTCGAGCAAGAACTGTTCCTGATCCGCCTCGGACATGCTGACCAGTCGCCGCCGTAGGCGGGCGGCAACCTCATCCGCGTCCGCGTCTCCGGCGCCCGCGACACGCCGGACGGGCATCCCCGGCACGATGTTGCGGAAGAGGGCGGGGAGCTCGGCGCCCTGCGCGCGCAGCGCCTGGATGTCCAGCCGGAAGAGAACTGGCACCACCACGTCCGAGAACAGAGCGGCGTCGAACAGCTCAAGCCCCTCGTCCGTGGCCAGTGGCATCACACCCGAGCGGGATATCCGCCGGATGTCATCCTCGCCGAGGTGGCCGGTCATGCCGCTGGCCTGGGCCCACAGACCCCACGCCATCGACACACCCGGCAGCCCCCGGGTCCGGCGCCACGACGCCAGGCCGTCCAGGAACACATTCGCCGCCGCGTAGTTGCTCTGCCCCGCACCACCCAGCACACCAGTAGCCGACGAGAACAGCACAAACGCCGACAGATCCAACCCCGCGGTCAGCTCATGCAGATTCCACGCCGCGTCCACCTTCGCCCGCAACACCGGCTCGACCCGCTCACGGGTCAACGACGTCAGCAACCCGTCATCGAGCACACCCGCCGCATGCACCACACCACTCAGACCAAAGCCCTCCGGCAACCCCGACAACACCCCAGCCAGAGCCTCACGATCCGCGGCATCACACGCCACGACCACCACCTCGGCGCCGGCGGACTCCAACCCGGCCCGCAACTCGGCCGCACCCTCGGCCTCCGCACCACGACGGGACAGCAGCACCAACTTCCCGACACCGTGCCGGGCCACCAGATGCCGGGCCACCAAACCGCCCAGCACACCCGTACCACCCGTCACCAACACCGCACCGGAACCAAACCCACCCGACTCCGGAGCATCACCCGAAGGCAGCGACCGGCCCAGACGCGGCACCCGCACCGCACCCGACCGCACCACCACCTGCTCCTCACCCAAAGCCAGCACCCCGGGAAGAACGCCCCCGACTCCCTCCACGTCATCGGTGTCCACCAACACCAGGCGCCCGGGATTCTCCGCCTGCGCGGACCGCACCAGACCCCACACCGCGGCCCCCGCCAAATCCCTTACGCCATCGCCCGCATCGACAGCGCCCCGGGTCACCACCACCAACCGCTCACCCGCACGGTCCTCGTCCGCCACCCACGCCTGGACCCGATCGAAGACCTCAAGGACCCGTCCGTACACCTCACCCACCACATCCGCCCCAGCGGAAACGACCCGCATCACCTCTGTCCGCGCCGGGACCTCACCCGCCACGACGGCCCCGGGTGCGTCCATCCACTCCACCCGGAACAACGCATCCCGCGCCGCCCCAGCCACGGCGTTCAGCTGATCCGCGTCAACCGGTCGCAGGACCAGCGACTCGACCGCCGCCACCCCACGCCCCGACTCATCCCCCACCAGCACCGACACCGCATCCGACCCAGCGCCCACCGGCGCCAGCCGCACCCGCAGCGAGGTCGCACCCACCGCCTCCAGAGCGAACCCACGCCAGGAGAACGGCAGCGAACTCCCCGAACCACCCCCCAGGCCCTCACTCACACCTATCGCGTGCAACGCCGCGTCGAACAGCGCCGGATGCAGCCCGAACTGACCCGCCCGCTCCCGCTCTCCCTCCGGCAGCTCGACCTCCGCGAACACCTCGTCGCCACGCCGCCACGCACTCTTCAACCCCTGGAAGACGGGCCCGTACTCCAACCCGTTCTCCGCGGCCCGCGCATACTCACCCGACACATCAACCGACTCAGCCCCCACCGGAGGCCACACACCAAAGTCGAACCGCGCCTCGGAGAGGGCCGCAGCCGAACCCAGCACACCATGGGCATGCCGCGTCCACGCGCCGCCCTCACCCTCCGCTTCCTCCCGCGAGAACACACTCACCTCACGGAGACCGGAAGCGTCCGCCTCTCCCACCTCAACCTGAAGGTGTACGCCACCCGTCGCGGGCACGATGAGCGGCGCTTCCAGGATCAGTTCCTCGACCCGGCCACAGCCGACCTGATCGCCCGCCCGTACCACCAGCTCCGCGAACGCCGTCCCGGGCAGCAACACCACCCCGTGTACGGCATGATCCGCCAGCCACCCATGCGTGGCCAAGGACAGCCGCCCGCTCAGCAGCACCCCACCGCCACTCGCCAGCGACACCACCGCACCCAGCAACGGATGCCCCAGCGAGCCCAACCCCACCGAACCCACATCGCCCACCCCCGCCCGAGCGTCAAGCCAGAAGCGCTCGCGCTGGAAGGCGTAGGTAGGCAGTTCAACGCGGCGGGCACCGTGGCCGGCGAACACCTTCCGCCAGTCAACGAAGGCCCCACCAACATGAAGCTCGGCGGCGGAGGTCAGGAACCGCTCGGGTCCACCCTCGTCCCGTCGCAGCGTGCCGACGACGACCGCCTGGGCCTCGGCGGCCTCGACGGTCTGCTGCAACGGCAGCATCAGTACGGGATGCGGGCTCGCCTCGACGAAGACCGTGTGGCCGTCATCCAACAGCTTTCGAGTGGTGGCCTCCAGCTCGACGGTCTGCCGCAGATTCCGGTACCAGTACTCCGCGTCCAGACCGGCGGTGTCCACCAGCTCACCGGACACCGTCGAGTAGAACGGCACCTCCGACGAACGCGGCGCGATATCCGCCAGAACCTTCAGCAACTCCTCACGGATCGACTCCACGTGCGCCGAGTGCGAGGCGTAGTCCACCGGAACCCGGCGGACCCGGACCTCCTCGCCCTCCAGCTGGGCGACCATCTCATCCAGCGCACCCGGGTCACCCGACACCACGACCGACCCCGGACCGTTCACCGCCGCCACCGAAATCGCACCGCCCCAGGCGGCGATACGCTCCTTGGCCGCATCCGCCGACAGGCCGACCGACACCATGCCACCACGACCCGCAAGACCCACCGCGATCGCCTGCGACCGCAACGCCACCACCTTCGCGGCGTCCTCCAGCGACAACGCACCCGCCACACACGCCGCCGCGATCTCACCCTGACTGTGTCCCATCACCGCATCCGGCTCCACACCCACCGAACGCCACAACTTCGCCAACGACACCATCACCGCGAACAACACCGGCTGCACCACATCCACCCGGTCAAAACCAGGAGCACCCTCAACCCCACGCAGCACATCCGTCAACGACCAGTCCACATACGCCGACAGAGCCGACTCACACTCACCGATCGCCTCCGCGAACACCGGCGAAGACTCCAGCAGCGACACCGCCATCCCCACCCACTGCGCCCCCTGACCCGGGAACACAAACACCGAGCGGCCAGGGGTTTCGGCGTCCTTCCCCCAGACCGCGCCGGGGAGCTTGGCCCCCTCGGCCACCCCCTCCAGGCGCTCGAGAAGCTCCTCACGGCTGGTCCCGGTCACCACCACGCGCTGCTCGAACGCGAACCTGGTCGTCGCCAGCGAGAGGGCCACATCGGCGGCGCCCAGCTCCGGACGCTCCGCCACGAACTCCCGCAGCCGCTCGGCCTGCTCGCGCAGCGCGGCGTCGGTCTTGCCGGACACCACCCACGCCACCGGGCCCGCGATGCCCGCGACACCACCGTCAGCGGGCTCCTCGGAGTCGACCTCGGCCGCCTCGACCTCCGGAGCCTGCTCCAGGATCACATGCGCGTTCGTCCCGCTCACGCCGAACGAGGACACACCGGCTCTGCGCGACTCGCCCGTCTCCGGCCACGCCCGCGCCTCGGTCAACAGCTCGACCTGGCCCTCGGACCAGTCCACGTGGCTCGACGGGGCGTCGACATGCAGCGTCTTCGGCAGAACGCCATGCCGCATCGCCATCACCATCTTGATGACGCCGGCGACACCGGCGACGGCCTGCGTATGGCCGAGGTTCGACTTCAGCGAGCCCAGCCACAGCGGCCGCCCCTCCGGCCGGTCCTGCCCGTACGTCGCCAGCAAGGCCTGCGCCTCGATCGGGTCACCCAGCGTCGTGCCCGTACCGTGCGCCTCAACCGCGTCGATCTGACTGGGGGTCAGCTCGCAGTTCTCCAGGGCCTGCCGGATGACGCGGCGCTGTGACGGACCGTTGGGGGCCGTCAGACCGTTACTCGCGCCGTCCTGGTTCACGGCGGAGCCGCGCACCACCGCGAGTATCTGGTGCCCGTTGCGCCGGGCGTCGGACAGCCGCTCCACCAGCAGCACACCGATGCCCTCGGACCATGCGGTGCCGTCGGCTCCGTCGGCGAACGCCTTGCACCGGCCGTCGACGGCCAGACCGCGCTGCCGGCTGAAGGTGACAAAGCCCTCGGGATTCACCATGACCGTCGCACCGCCGACCAGCGCCATGGAGCACTCGCCCTGGCGCAGCGACTGAGCGGCCAGATGCAGAGCGACCAGCGCCGATGAGCAAGCGGTGTCCACGGTCAGCGCGGGGCCTTCGAAACCGAAGGTGTAGGAGACACGGCCCGAGGCGATGCTGGTGGTGGCGCTGTTGTGGAGGTACGGCTCGATCTCGTCCGGGATCTGCGCGGCCTCGGATGCGTAAGTGGTGTGCATGGCACCGGTGAAGACGCCTGTCTGGCTGCCACGCAGTGACGCGGGGTCGATGCCCGCCCGCTCCATCACCTCCCACGACGTCTCCAGCAGCAGCCGCTGCTGGGGATCCATGGCCAGGGCCTCACGAGGCGAGATGCCGAAAAACGTGGAGTCGAATTGGTCCGCGTCGTGGAGGAAACCGCCTTCGCGAACGTAACTGGTACCCGGAATTTCCGGGTCCGGATTGTAGATCCCCTCCACGTCCCAGCCACGGTTTGTCGGGAAGGGCGAGATCGCGTCCGATCCGTCGGCGACCAGCCGCCACAGTGCTTCCGGAGAATTCACTCCACCAGGAAATCGGCAGGCCATACCGATGATCGCAATGGGCTCGGTGGCCGAACTCGTCAGCTGGCGGTTCTGACGCCGGAGCCGCTCGATTTCCTTGAACGACTTGCGCAGTGCTTCAACGGCCTTGTTCTGGTTGGATGCAGCAGGCATCAAAAACTCCACACTAAACACGTCGTTCGCTGGAAGAGCGCAACGGCCCTGAAAGTAATGAAAACACGGTTCGCCAGACGGACACCGGCCACACTAGCTCTGGCCTCGTAAGGGAAACCCTAGAAACCCACTCAAGCGTGGTTGGCGCCCCGGGCGTGTTCCCGGCCTTTGTTTCAGTAGCGTCTCACCGGCCGTGTGACGCTTACCACTATGCGTTCTCCGCCGCTATTCACGCCCCCGAAATTTCACGCGCTGTTTTCACACGCCAGGGTCTTCTTCGACACGGATCGCACCGGTCGGGCAGCGGGATACGACCTCTCGCAGAACGTCCAGCCGTCCGGTGTCGGGCTGCGCGTCGAGCAGAACGACGGAGCCGTCCTCGTCGCTCTGGTCGAACAGGTCAGGCGCGATCAGCGCGCACTGGCCGGCCGAACAGCACACCTCACGGTCGGCGGTGATCCTCATCGGGTCTCAGTCCTACCTTGTTGTTTGTGGTATGTCTTCTGGGCCCACTTGCTTGACGGACGGTGCGAGAACTCCACATCGTCCGTCACATCCACCGCTTGGTATCTCGATCAGTCGTCCCAGGTGACGGGAAGCGACCTGGGGCCGTAATGCACGAAGTCGTCGCGCATGGGGACCTCGTCGCTCGGCACGGCGAGTCGCAGCGTGGGGAACCTGTCGAACAGGGCCTCGTAGCCGACGCGCAGGATCGTGCGGGCGAGGTGCTGGCCGAGACACTGGTGGACGCCGTGGCCGAGTGCCAGGTGACCGTGGTCCGTACGGCCGATGTCCAGCTGATCGGGGTTGTCGTAGCGCTCGGGGTCGCGGTTGACGGCGGGCAGGGCGACGGTGACCACCTCGCCCTTCTTGATGCTCTGGCCGGCGAACTCGACGTCTTCCAGCGCCCACCGGCTGGCCCCGAGGTGGGAGATGGTGAGGAAGCGGAGGAGCTCCTCGACGGCAGCCCCCATGAGCTCCTCGTCCTCGCGGAGCTTGGCCAGTTGATCGGGGTGCTCGAGCAGGGTGAAGACGCCCATGGCGAGCATGTTGCCCGTGGTGTCGAAGGCCCCGTTGATCAACGTGGAGGCCATGCCCATGAGTTCTTGCTCATTGAGCTGCCCGCCCCGGATCAGGTCTCCGAGAAGGTCGTCCCGGGGGTCGTCCATCCTGATGGGGATGAAGCGGGCCAGGAATCCGCTCATCCCGGAGACAGCGGCGAGCGCCTCGGGGACGGTACAGGAGAGCCGTCCGAGTGTTTCCACGTGCCGCTGGAGGGTCTTCCGCTCCGATTCGGGGACGCCGATCATCTCGCACATCACCCGGGAGGGGACGGATTCGGTGAAGACCTCCACCAGATCGGCGCCCGGCCCGGCCTTTTCCAGGTCGTCGAGTTGTTCGTGCACGATACGCTCGATCATGGGGGCGAGCTGACGCGTGCGCCGGACCGTGAAAAAGCCGGTGAGCAGTTTGCGGTACTGACTGTGACTCGGGTCGTCCGTCTTCGCGAAGGCGCCGGGGTCGGCCGGGCGGCCGTCGTACTGCAGCTCGGTGGGGACGGGAGAAACCAATCCCTCCTGGCGCGCACTGAAGCTCTTATGAGTGAGCAGTTCCTTCGCTTCGGCATGACGCAGGACCAGCCACCCGGGCGTGCCACCCGGATAAGTCATGCGCGTTATCCGCTCCTGCTCACGCAGGGGGGCGTAACCATCCGGAGGATTGAAGGGGCGGCTCCGCTTGGTAGGCATTGGCACTGGGGGGTGCGGGGCGTCGACCAAGACTCCTCCATCGATTTCATAACCCATGTAGCGAGATCGTCGGCAGCTACACCGGCTGGCTCGATGTCGATGCTAGCTTCGCCATCGGCCCGATAGCGCACCACAAGGCCCCTGCGGGCAACTTCTGCAAATTTCCTTAGACAAAGGCGCGAGCTGTTGACCCCGTGCGCGCGGGCGAACTCACCGCGCGGGCCGCGACGTCCGGCGGGTGGCGGGTGACAGGTGGCGGCTCCGCCGGTCCCCCTACCCCGGGTTCGCCGCCTCCAACCACATCTGTTGGCGATGTCGTTCGATTGTCGGCCATCCCACCTAAGTCGATTGTCTTAATAAGACGACCGCCTTACGGTGATCACAGGTCCCCGACACCGGAGGAGTCCCCCCATGACGGAAGCCATCCCCAACTACCCCTTCGAGCAGCCGAACGCACTGGAGCCCCCGCGGGAGTGGGCCGAGACGCGGGCCACCTGCCCGGTGGCACACGTACGGATGCCCAGTGGGGACGTGGTCGGTCTGCTGACCGGATACGAGGAGGTCCGTGGGCTGTTGACCGACCCGCGGTTCAGCCGCAATCTGGACCGCAAGGGCGCCGCGCGCATGTCGACCACCGAGGACGGGGGGACGTTCAGCCGGCCCTCCCAGGGCGACACGGACATCAAGGAGGGCCCGGGACACCGGAGGTGGCGACGGCTGCTCAGCCGAGCGTTCACGGTCAAGAAGATGGAAGCGTGGCGCCCGCGTATCCAGGAGATGGCGGATGAGTTGGTGGACGCCATGCTGGCCAAGGGGTCACCCGCCGATCTCCGCGCGGCGGTGGCCCTCCCCCTTCCTGTGCGGGTCATCTGCGCTCTGTTGGGCGCGCCGAGCGAGGACCAGGACAAGTTCGCGCGCTGGTCGGAGACACTGCTGACGTTGACGCGTTACACCCAGGCCGAAGTGGACGAGGCGCAGGCGGAGTTCCGTGCCTACGCATCCGATCTCGTCGAGCGCAAACGGGCGCAACCGGGTGATGACCTGCTCAGTGAGCTGACCCAGATCACCGACAGCGAGGACGGCCGGCTCAACCACGACGAACTCATCGCCACCGTGGTCGGTCTCCTGCTCGCGGGGCACGAGACCACCTCGAACATGATCCTCAAGATGACGGCGATGCTGCTGTCGGAGCGGGAGCGCTACGAAACCCTGCTCGCCGATCCCGGGTTGGTACCCGGAGTGGTGGAGGAGTCCCTGCGGCTGGACGCCCTCGGCGGGGTGGGCATCCCCCGGTTCATCACCGAGGACACGGAGGTCAGCGGGGTGCCGGTCGGCGCCGGGAGCACCCTGTTCGTCAATCTGCACGCTGCCAACCGGGACGAGCGCAAGTTCCCCGACCCCGACCAGTTCGATCCGCGCCGGGAGAACAGCACCCAGCACGTTGCCTTCGGTGCCGGACCGCATTTCTGCGTCGGCCAGACGCTGGCCCGGGTGGAACTCCAGGTGTGCCTGGCCACCTTCGTCAGGCATCTGCCCGAACTGCGGCTGCGGGACGCCCCGGAAGAACTCCGTATGCGCGAGGGGATCTCGGCGGGCGGCTTCGAGGACCTGTGGGTCACCTGGTGACGGTCCGCGGCGGCGCGGTGAGCGAGCGGCGGCATGCGTACGGCCGGGGCATGCCTGACCGGTGCCATTAGCCTGACGTAATGACTCCTCCCGGCCCGGCTGCCCCGCCGTCTCCACGCTCCGCGCTCGCGCGGGACAAGCTGATGCGCACCGCCGAACGGCTCTACGCCGAGCGCGGGTTCGCGAACGTATCGGTCAGGCAGATCAGCGAGGCGGCCGGCCAGCGCAACAACTCGGCGGTGCAGTACCACTTCGAGAGCCGGGACAAGCTCATCGAGACGATCCTGTCGAGCCACACCCGCCTCGTCGAGAGACACCGCATCGTGATGGTGGAGGCGCTGCGCGAGCGGGAGATCGTGTCCCTGGAGGAGCACTACGGCTGCCTGATCCTGCCGAACGTCGAGAACCACATCGAAGCGGGCACTCCCACCTGGTGTGCCCGCTTCCTCGCGCAGGCCCTCGTCGAGCCCGCGCTGCGCGACTACGTCCTCCAGGACCATCTGGACACGCCGTCGCTCCGTCTGCTGGACGAGATAGGTGCCATCCGCCGGGACGGCATCCGCCCCGAACTCCGCGCCCGGCACGGCACCATGGTGCGCCAGCTCTGCGTGCACGCCTTCGCCGAGCTGGAGTACGACCTGGCGAACGGCCGCATCGACCCCGCCACGGCGGAGGAATCCTGGCGGGTGCTCGGCCAGGATCTGATCAAGGCGCTGTGCGGACTCACCAACGGCCTGCTGGGCCCCCTGTGACCGCGGAGCCTCCCCCCGCTCATGGAGACGGCCTGAAGACACGGGGGTGACGGCCTCGTCACGCCCGTGCTGCCACCCTTCGTGCGGGAGTGTCAGCGGGACGCCACGTTCCTGTCGGCACCGACATGCGTGGGAGGTTCCGTCCGATGCCACCGCCGAAGGCTCTCGCGCAGCGGCCCAGGGTGTCGAAGACGGTACCGGCCCCCGCACAGGATCGGCCAGAGGTTCGCGACCCCGGTCGCCCCCAGGTGCCCCTGTCCAACGCGGCGGTGACGGCGGCCTTGTCCGGCGGACGCGGACCCGCGACGCCCCCGCCCTCCTCCACCCGGTCGCGGCCCGCCGGGCAGGACACGGTCGGCAATGGCGCGGTAGCGGCGGCCCATCGGACCGAGACCGCCTCCGGGCAGCAGCCGCCCACGGCCGAAGCGACACGGGCGGACACGGCGGAAGCGGCGCGGGCGGACACGGCGGAAGCGGCGCGGGCGGACACGGCGGAGGCGGCGCCCGCCGCCGCGGCCTCCCCCGCCGCCCCCGACGTCACGGCCCGTCCCGGCCCGGGAGCGGACCCGAAGTTCGCCACGCTCAAGAAGGACGTACGGCGCAAGAAGCGCTCGGTGGCGGCCTCGCACCCGCCTCCGAAGGCGGAGGCCGGGGCCGCGCAGGACGCCGCCCGGCCGCCCAAGGACGACGAAGAGGCGCAGGGCAAGACCGCCAACGCCGAGAAGATGAACGAGGCCAAGCCGAAGGACTTCGACAAGGACGCGTTCATCAGGGCGGTCGAGAAGGCGATCGCCGAGAAGGCGCCGAAGAACCTCGACGAGGCGGACAAGTTCGCCGACTCCGGCAAGGCCGATGAGGTGCGGCAGGAGGTGCGGGGCAAGGTCGGCGAGGGCAAGGCGGACTCGGCCGAGCAGATCGCCACGACGACCGCCGCTCCCCCGGACACCTCGGCGGCGGTGCCCAAGAAGGTCGTCCCGATGACCCCGGACCGGCCCCCCGGGACCCCGGGCACACCGAACCCGGCGAACGCCGTACCGGACAAACTCCCGGCATCCGCCACCGACTTGTCCGCCGGTCCCGCACACGTCGACCGACAGATGGCGGACGCGCAGGTCACCGAGACGCAGTTGAAGAAGTCCAACGAGCCCACGTTCAAGAACGCCCTGGGCGAGAAGAAGGCCGCCGAACGGCACTCCGATGTGGCCCCCGGCCGGATGCGCGGGCACGAGAAGAAGGAACTGCGCGCCGCCACGGCACAGGCCCAGCGGCTCGGCGCCGCCGCCATGGGCGCGATGGGCGCCCAGCGCGTACGGACCGGACAGCAGGTCGGGACGGGCAAGTCCGGCACCAAGAGCCGGGACGAGGAGAAGCGGGCCCAGGTCACGGCGCTCCTCCAAGGCGTCTTCGACACGATGAAGAAGGAAGTCGAGGCGATCCTCGGCGGCCTCGACAAGCTCGTCGACGAACAGTTCGGCAGAGAGGAGAAGGCGGCCCGGGACGCCTTCACCGCCGAGCACAAGCGGAAGATGGAGGAGTACAAGGACCGGCGGTACTCGGGCTGGACAGGTAAGGCGCGCTGGGTCCGGGACCTGTTCGCCGGGCTGCCCGCCGAGGCCGACAAGATCTTCGAGGAGGCCCGCGACAACTACGTCCGCCGGATGCGGCAGGTGATCTCCGACGTCGCCGACACCATCGGCGGCGAGCTGAACCGGGCCAAGCGCCGCATCGCCCAGGGCCGGGCCGAGATGCGGGACGCGGTGCGCAAGCTTCCGGCCGATCTTCGGTCCATCGGGCAGCAGGCGGCCGCCGAGTTCACCGACAAGTTCGACGAACTCGCCCAGTCCGTGGACGACAAGGGCACCCAGCTCGTCGACACGCTGGCCACCAAGTACACCGACGCGCTCAAGTCCGTCGACGACGAGATCGCCGCCGAGAAGGAGAAGAACAAGGGCCTCGTGGCCAAGGCCGTGGACGCGGTCAAGTCCGTCATCAACACCATTCTGGAACTCAAACGGCTTCTGCTGTCGGTCCTCGCCAAGGCCGCCTCGGCGGTCATGCTGATCCTCAAGGACCCGATCGGCTTCCTGCGCAACCTGGTCTCGGCCGTCGGCGCCGGCCTGCGGCAGTTCCTGGCGAACATCGGACACCACCTGCAACAGGGCATCATGTCCTGGCTGCTGGGCAAGACGGCCGAGGCCGGCATCGAGCTGCCGTCGAAGTTCGACGCCCAGGGCGTGCTGAAGATGCTCGCCTCCCTGCTCGGGCTGACCTGGCAGAACATCCGCTCCCGGATCGTCCGCAAGGTCCCCAGGATGGAACCGGCGGTCGCGGCGGCCGAAACCGCGATACCGCTGGTCGCGGAGGTCCGCAAGCGCGGCGTCGCGGGGATGTGGAACGACCTCAAGACACGGGTGGGCGATCTGAAGAAGGACCTGCTCGACAAGGTCATCGCGTACGTCACGCCGACCATCGTCGTCGCCGGGATCATGTGGGTGATCTCGCTGCTCAACCCCGCGTCCGCGTTTGTCCGGGCGGTGAAGCTGATCATCGACATCGTGCGCTTCATCGTCACGCAGGCCCGGCAGATCATCGAGTTCGTGGGCGCCGTGCTCGACGCGGTCATCGCCATCGCGCGGGGCGGCAGCGGCGGCGTACCCGGCCTCATCGAAAGCGCACTGGCCCGCTCCATCCCGGTCCTCCTGGGCGTTCTGGCCGCGGTCCTGGGCGTGGGCGGCATCGCCGCGAAGGTCAAGCAGATCGTCCAGGCCCTGTCCAAGCCGGTGAACCGGGCCGTGGACTGGGTGATCGACAAGATCGTGGGGCTGGTGAAGAAGCTCTGGTCCAAGATCAAGCTGAAGTTCGAGAAGAAGAAGCCCAAGCCGAAGCCGAAGCCGAAGCGCCGCCCGGACCGGAAGCGCCCGGGCAGGCCACGCCGGCGGAAGCGTCCGGACCAGCGGCGCCGCCCCGACCGGCGCAGGCCCAAGCGCAGCCGCGACCCGAAGAAGAAGCGGCCCGACAAGCAGCCGGACAAGCGGACCGAGGCGGACAAGAAGCGCGCCCTCGACGCCGCCGTGCGCGACGCGACGCACTTGCTCAACGAGGAAGCGGCCACGGTCAAGACGGTGCGGCGCGGCCTCGACCCGATCAAGCGGCGGCACGGCCTCACCCGGATCCAGCTCACGAAGATCGCCGAGGGCAAGTACCGCATCAGAGTGACCATCAACCCGAGCGAAGACACACCGGTGGAGACCCTGTCGGAGGACGAGTTCCCGTACAAGATCGCCAGGGCGCAGGGTCGTATGGACGTCAACAGGTACGGACCGACGGTCGCGCAGTTGCACGAGGTCAGACCCGCCGGGCAGAGCAACGACCCGTTCATCGGCTTCGTCGTCAACATGGCGGCCATTCCCTCCGAGATCGAGGCCAACCCCGCGGTGGCCTCCCGGTATCTGAGTACGGCGTGGGACGTCCCCGGGGGCGGGTCGGAGGACATGGCCGCGGCCAGGACCGCCGTCATCATCGGCGTCAACGCCTTCGAGGGCCTCAAACCCGAGAAGAACAAGAGCGAGCTGAGCGCGGCCATCGGCATGGTCAATCCGCCGAGCAAGCTCGTCGCGGCCGTCTTCGGCTTCGTCTGGACACCCCGGTGGGTCCACGTCCAGAACGGCAAGGAGCAGGGCAACGCCCCCCTGGCCGAGGTGCGCGCGAAGTACCGGGGCCTCGAAACGGACGGCAAGCGGGAGCTCGCGGAGAAGAACGAGTCCGGTCTGCGCGACAAGAAGGCGCTTCCCTACGGTGTCTTCCGCCAGCAGGTGCTCGGCTCCTCGTACACCAAGAAGGCGGTGGACATCCTCAGCAAGGCCAACAAGCAGGTCCACATCGTCAGCCAGGACGCCGACACCAGTGTCTCGACCACCAAGGGGATGGGCGTCCTGGCCGCCTACACCAAGGTGCTGGGCGAGATGCGGGAGCACCCGCTGCTCACCATCGGGGGCTACACCTTCGAGAACTTCGACTGGAAGAAGGACGCCGACCCCCGCACCGTCCAGCTGACGACGCTCTCCAACCAGGTGGACCGGGCGATCCGGGAGGCCATCGACAAGCGGCACACCCAGATGCTCTACCCGACCGAGCCGAACATGCTCATCAAGGCGTGGGACAAGGAAGGCTCCCCGGGCATCTTCCAGGATCCCCGGACCCAGGGCCTGCTCGAGGCCCAGGGAGAGCTGTACCCCATCGGCGGTGCCGAGGGCCGGAAACTCAAGATCAAATTGTTGGAGCTGTTCGGCGACGGCTTCTCCATCGTCTACGCGCCCCTGGCCAGCACCACCACGAGCCCGGCCCCGGGCGACGACAAGCGCGGTCTCTCCGTGACCCCGCGGAAGGTCGTCGGCGCCGAGCGCGGCGAAGGTCTCGATCCAAGGCTGGGCGCGGAGGAGATCGCCCGCCGCAGCCACCGGGCCTACGCGCTGGTGCTCCAGTCGCAGTCCATGGCCAGCGCCACCCGGCTCGCCCAGGAGTTCATCCTGTCCACCCCGAAGCCGCAGGGCATGAGCAAGAAGGCGTGGGCGAGGCTACAGGCCCAGCTCCAGGACATCGTCTTCGTCCATGTCGAAGAGGTCGTCAAGCTGATGGCCGACGATCCTCGGCGGACCGTGCACAGCGTGGTGATCAGAAATCGCACCAAGAAGCTCAGAGCGGACGCCAAGCGCCTGGCCCAGAGCCTGGAGGAGGCGGGCACACCGCAGGCCGGGCAGGTGGTCGAGCAGGCCAAGAAGGTGACCCGCCGGATCATCACCGCGCTGACCGCCGACGCGCTCAAGAATGTCTGGGGCGAGCTCGCCCCGTTGCTGAGGAGCATCATGGAGGCCGAGCGGACCGGAGAGGGGCCGGAGTGACCGAGGACGCGCTGCGGCGTCTGCGCGCCGGGTCGTCACGCGACGACTACGCGTCGATGGCAAGCCTGGCCAGGGCCCTCTACACGCACGGGCTCGGCCCCCACGAGGTGGTACGGGAGTGCTACGGCGTCGGCTTCCCCACGGAGTTCTTCGTGCTCGCCGACGCGGGCCCCCACTCCCTGGACCTCATGGTGGACTTCCCCCTTCTGCCCTGGCGTCTGGCCGTACCCCCCGAGCGCGGTGGCCTGCCGGAGCGGCCCGATCCGATGGCGGACATCACGCGCAAGGTCTTCGCCCGCGACCCGGACCTGGTCCCCCTGTTCCTCGGCGTCAACGTCAACCTCGAGCACGGCGGCCGGGTGCACTGCTACAGCCTCGCCGAGCTCGGGGCGGGCCGGACGACCGTATTCGGGATCTGGCAGGACATCGGGCCGCACAACGAGGTCGGACGCTGCGGCGATTCCCTGCTCGCCGTCCTGCACGAGCACCACACGCAGTACGTCGACTGGCTGGAGAACGAGTCATGGGACCCCGCGAACGTGCGGACCGACCCGGTCGACGAGGAGACCGTGGCCGAGATCCGCGAACTGGTCCCGATGATCGAGGGGTTCCAGCACCGGGCCGCCTCGTATGAGGGCGGCTGAGGCACCCGGGATCGTCGTGCGTGGCCCTCCGGCCCCGGGGAACCGGAGGCCGGGGCTCACGGCCTCGGAGCCGCGATCCCCGGCACGGGCGCCATGAGCGGCACCGCGCCCGGCACCGCCCGCAGCGCGGCATGGACCACGGCCGCGTTCCCCGACCGGTCCTGACCGGCCAGCAGCGAGGACCCCACCGCGGCCGGAGGGTGCGCCGCACGGGCCACCGTCGCATTGCTCACGGGCGCCGGAGCGGGAGTCGGTGCCGGGCTCGGGACCGGGCTCGGGACCGGGCTCGGGACCGGGCTCGGGACCGGACCCTGCCGGACCGCCGTCGCCACCTCCTGCGGGCGGACGGACGGGACCGGGGCCAGGAGGCGGTGGAGGGAGAGCGGGGGTTCGGTGGGCAGCATCGGCTTCACCCCTGGGATGCGTCGTCGAGCAGATGGGCGTGCGGGCCCAGTTCGGTCGGGCGGAGCAGCCGGGCCTCACGCTGGAACTGGCGTGCCACACCACGTACGACATGGCGCATGGCAATCGTATCGCCGCCCCCGTCCGCCGCCGCCAGTGCCGCCGTGCGGGCAGCCGCGGTGATGGCGGCGCCGGTCATGTCCAGGCGGGCCAGGGCGTCCAGGTCCACATCGGGGGCGAGGGGGGCCTCCTGGGGGAAGGCGAGGCGCCACAGCCGGCGGCGTTCGGCGGCGGCCGGGCGGGGGAAGTGGACGACGAAGTGGAAGCGCCGGGTGAAGGCCGAGTCGATGTTGTCCTTCAGATTGCTGGTCAGGATGACCAGGCCGTCGCTGGCCTCCAGGCGCTGCAGCAGATAGCCGACTTCCAGGTTGGCGTAGCGGTCGGTGCCGTGTTTCACCTCGCCGCGCTTGCCGAACAGGGCGTCGGCCTCGTCGAAGAGCAGCACCGCGTGGCTCTCCTCGGCCTGCCGGAACGCGGTCTCCATGTTCTTCTCCGTCTCCCCCACCCATTTGGAGACGACCTGGGCGAGGTCCACCTTGAGCAGTTCCAGGCCGAGCATGCCGGTGACGATCTCGGCCGACATGGTCTTACCGGTTCCGGGTTCCCCGGTGAAGAGCGCCTTGACCCCGCCGTGCCCGGAGCGGCGGGCGAAGCCCCAGCTCTCGGCGATCCGGGGCCAGGCGCGGAAGGCCGAGGCGATCTCCAGGATCTGGCGGAACTGGACGTCGGGCAGGACCAGGTCCTCGACGGTGCGGCGGGGTGTGATCGAGTGGACGGCGCTGCCGCTGCGGCCGCGGGTGACGGTGGCGATCGCGGGCTCGACATGGGCGGCGACCGGCTCCGGGTGTCCGTTTCCGGCCAGGCGCGCCCCGGCGTCCGCGACCGAGGCGACGGCGCGCAGTTCGCCGCCGCTCATCCGGTAGCGGACGGCGAGGTCTTCGAGGAGGGTTCCGCTCAGCTCCGGCAGGGCGGCCGACCACATCGCCCGGCGGTCGGTGAATCCGGGTACGGGCACGGTGAGTTCGGCGTAGCCGCGGGCGGCGAGCAGGCCCGCCGGGCGCCAGGGCTTGAGGCCGGTCAGGCACACCGGCACCCGCGAGCGGAGCAGCGCGGCGGACACCATATCGGCGGTGGTCCGCCGCGGCTCGCCGTGCAGATCGTCGGTGGGGATCCACAGCACCGCGCCCAGCACGGCGGCCGTCCGCAGATCGGCCTCGGGGTCGTCGGTCAGGGTGCGCAGCGGTGCCCCGGCGGCCCGGGCCAGCGCCTGTACGGCGTCGAGCTGGCCGTCGGGCGGGCAGCCCCACAGCCCGGCCAGGTCGATATCGCCGGAGCCCAGCGCCCGGCCCAGCCGGATGAGCCGCTCGGAGGAGAGGTACGGGGACAGCACGCGCGGCTCCGGCGGGGCGACCTCGCCGGGGTCATGGCCGAGCAGTCCGACGTCGCCGCCCCAGCCCAGCAGGAAGTCCAGCACCCCGGGGCCGGGGAGGAGTTCCTGGGCGAGTTCGACCGCGGCCGCGCCGTGGGCGCGCAGCAGTCCGTAGCGGCGCAGCGGCCCGGCCGGGCCGAGGGAGCGGCGCAGGGCGAGGCGCGCCGCCGCGCTGTCCGCGCCCACGGCCATCAGCAGTTCCACGCTGGGCAGCCGCCGGTTGAGGTTGTCCACGATGTAGGCGTAGATCCGCTCGTAGCCGCGGTCCAGTTCGGGCGCGGCGGCCAGCAGCAGGGCGTCCTGCTCCGCGCGGGTCAGGCCGAACCGGGTGGCGAGCGCGTCCAGTGGCAGGGCCCGGCCCTCGGCGGAGGCGCGCCGCCTCAGCTCCCGTTCGGCCTCCGGCTCCGGCGGCGGGGGCGCGTAGGGCTCGGCCATGGTGTCGGTGAAGGCGTGCACCTCGCCGAGCAGTACCTCGACCTGTTCGTCGGTCACGCAGTACGGGGTGAGGTCGGGCCTGGTGAGCCGGGCGGCGAGCCGGGCCTGGCCCTCGACGGCGGCCCTGAGCGCCCCGTGCAGACCCGCCAGCCGGATCCGCAGGTGCTCCACCGCCGATGCGCCCATGGGTCTCACCCGGCCGAGAAGGTCAGGGTCCGGCCGCCCAGCCAGGCCACATCGGGCACATCGGCGAGCAGGCCGCCGTGTCGGAGGTCCGCATGGCGCCGTCCCATCGGGACGCGCACCCGGACGGCCGTGGCCTCGAACCGCACAGTGGCCTCCAGGTCGGCGAAGCGATGCAGGGCCGGCGCAGGATCCGGTGTCTCGCGGTCGCGCCAGAGCGTCCAGGCGATGGTGGACAGGCCGAGCGCGGCGGCCAGCGTGACGGTGCGCTCCAGACCGCCGTCCCGGGCGAGCGGCACCGCCCGGCGCCCGGTGACCAGGACGGCGACCAGGTCCGCGCACCGCTGGGCGTGGGCGGGCAGTTCGGCGGCGAGGCGCAGGTCGGGTGCCGTGCCCTCGGCGGCCCACAGCGGGGTGCGCCAGGGCAGCCGCGCCACCGGGTCGCCGCGCAGCGGCCGTACGGAGGTGAGGAACTGCATGCCCGCCGAGGCCAGGTCGCGCAGGGTGCCGGGCGGCAGGGGCCCGTCGCAGAGCAGCACGGACGGCCGCCCGCAGGACTCCCAGTGCGGCAGCAGTCCGGCGGCCTCCGAGGTCCAGGCGATGGGGAACATGCCGTGGGCGTCGACGAGAAGCAGCCCGCCGTCGGCCCCCGTGAGCAGCAGCGGGTCGGCGGGGTCGTGGCCCCGGCACACCGACAGCGCCAGGACGCCGTCGAGGACCGGGAGCGCGGGGCCCACCTGGCGGGCGAAGTCGGTCAGCCGTTCCTCGGCGACGGGTGGCGGGAGGCCCGCGAAGGCGGCCGCGGCCTCGGTGTCCCGTTCGGCGCGGCGCCAGCCCCGCGTGGTCTCGCCCAGCACCTTGTACGCCAGGGCAGCCGCGAACAGCGGTGCCTCGTCGGCGAGTTCGATACCGGTCAGGGCGGGCCCGATCGCGTCGAGGTATCCGATGCGCGCCAGGGGCCCGGCGAGCAGGAAGGGCAGGGCGGACCACACCCGCACCTCGCCGCTGGTCCGCGCACCGGCGGTCGTGCTTGTTCCTGAGGTGGTACCCGCCGGGGTGCCGCCGCCCGCCGCGCCGGGCGGTTCGGCGCCCGGGTCGTACGGCCCGGCCAGGGACCGGACCAGGCGTACGGCCTCCTCGCGGTCGGCCGACGCCAGGAAGTCGGCGAGCAGCCGGGGCAGGTCCGCCGTGTCGGCGCCCGCGACGGCGGCGCGCAGACGCTCGGGCAGCGGCGCGGCGTGCCCGGGGCGGGCGGCCTCGCCGCGCGGCGAATGCGCGGGCGGAGGGTCGGCAGCGAGGGCGCGCCCGACGAGTTCGGCGAGCAGCCGTGCGGCCGCCGTGTCGTCGTCGCCGAGCAGGACGAGGAAGTACGCCCGCACCGATGTGTCGGGCAACAGCGCGAGCAGCGCGTCCAGTTCGCCGCGCTCGGCGAGTTCGGCGAAGAGCGCGGCGGCGCCCGGGGCGGTCCACGGGTCCGGGGCCGCCGCGAACGACTCGGCGTCGCTGCCGGGTTCGCCGACTGGGTGTTCCACGACCGGCACCGGCGCGAAGTGGACCTCGACCGGCGGACCGCCGGCCATCGGGCGACCGGAGCGGACCGGCCGGACGGTGACGGTCAGCGGCTCGGTGATCTCCACGTCCGGCCCGCCGGCCGCCAGCCGCTCGGCGAAGTGGTCCGCCAGCAACTCCGGCAGGGCCTCCACCACCTGGCGGATCAGGCCGCGTGGCTCGGGTCCCCAGCTCCACCCACCGCGCCGGACCACCGTGACGGTGCACCGGCGCACCGTGATCTCGCCGGGCTCACCGCCATCGCCGGTCCCGCCGGTCCGGCCGGTCTCTCCGGTCCCGTCGGTGGGCGGCGCGGTGGGCGCGTTCACGTCACCCCCAGCCGCTCCAGGCGGCCCGCCCAGCCGACCGCGAGCACCAGCACCCCGTGCGCGCTGCCCGCCACGAGGGTCAGCGGCAGTTTCACCTGGGTCTGCTGGGCGGGGATCTCCCCGGTGAGCACATGGGTGTCCTGCTCGTCGGAGACCAGGGCGGCCACGGGGGTGGCGCGGGCCGAGGCGACCTTCACGGTGACGGTGACCCCGTCCGTGGCCAGCGCGATGCCGTCGGTCCACGAGGCGAGGCGCACCAGCCCCGGTTTGGGTTTGCCCTCGGGCGTCAACTCGACCCCGTGGGCCAACGGCTGGGCGAGGGCGCCCGGTTCGTCGTCGACGGCCGCCACGTCGAGGTCCCTGGCGTTCAGCGGAAGGGTCGCCATGCGGCCCTCGCCCAGGGAGACGCGCAGCGGCAGCGCGCGTCCGACGAGCGACGCCACATCGGCCGGGGCATCGGCGCCGCTCAGGGCGAGCGCGCCCACGACATGGCCGGTGTCGGAGGCGTACACCACGGAAAGAGCCATCGTCAGCCACCGCCGTTCGTTGCCGCGACCGTCGCCAGGACGAGGAAGTCGACCGCCCCGGGCTGTTCGACCGGCTGCTTCCAGTTCACCGAGGGGTTGTACACGCGCACCCGGCAGCGGACCCGCCGGTCGGCGTCCACCGTGGCCTCCACCGGGCTGAACAGCGCCGAATCCGCCAGGGGCGGTATGCGCGGGGTCAGATGAACATGGATCACGACCCGGCCGTCGGCCACCTGTTCCGGGGTGACACCGGACGGCAGCGGCAGCAGCATCCCGTCGGTGGCGGTCCCGGAGGCCACCAGCGTGCTGCCGGCCGACATCCGGCCGCCGAAGCTGCCCTCGATCGTGAGGTTGCCGTTGGCCGCCACGGTCATCAGCGGAGCGACCGCGCCACCGCCCTGGTACAGGCCGAAGACCAGGTTCGGCGTCTCGCCGCCGGTCAGGACCAGCGCCGGCTCGCCCTCCTGGGTCTCCGTGCCCGTCCGCAGGGTCAGCGCACCCGACCGGGCCGAGACGGTGTCCGCGCGCACTCCGGCGAACCGCGCCGCGACACCGCGCGCCTCGGTCTCGACGCCGCTGAAGTGGCCGTTCGCCCAGTGGACATAGCCCAGCAGGACCAGCCAGCGGACGGGCGGATCGGCCGGTGGGCCGCCGATCGCGGGCGGCTGCTGCTCGGCGGCCAGCCGCTCGTCGCCGCGGCGCCCGAAGAGGATCTGGTACGACTCCTCCACCCGGGTCTTCGTGGCGCTCCCGGCGCACGAGACCGGCCCGGCGGGCTCGGCCGGTTCCCGGTCGGCCGCGGTGAGGAAGACCGGATAGGGCTCGTCCGTCGTCTGGTCCGCGCCGTTGACCTCCTCGAAGTCGCTCTCGCGCAGCACGACCGGCTCCGTGACGACCACTTCGCGGCCCGTGCCGTCGACGGCGATGCCCGCCGAGACGCTCACCTCGACATGACGGACGCCCGTCAGCGGGTCGGTACGGGGCTGGGTGACGAGGCCGAGACCTTCGACGATGCCCCACTCGTGCAGATGCCGCGCATGCCGGGCGGCCCCGCCGCGCGCGTACTCCACCGTGGCCGACAGATCCGCGGCGGCCAGCACCTGACCCTCGTGGAAGGCGGGGCGCAGCGGGCCCGTCATGGCGTCTCACCGGGCTTCCGGGTACGGGACGACCGGGTGCGCTTGGCCGGGGGCCTGGCGGGCTCGGCCCCCTCCCCGGCGCCCTGCTCGGGCGGCTGGTCCGGGGTCCGATCCGGCTCCTGAGCGGACTCGCCGGATGGTTCCGGTGCCCGGCTCGACACCCGCTCCTCCAAATGGCTCACCTGCGTCTGCGCGCTGCCCAGTTGGGCGCGCAGCCCCTCCACGGCGGCGGTCAGATCGGCGACCCGCGTCCTGAGCCGGGCGAGCTCCTGCATGCTGTCGGTGACTTCGCTGGGGGTCGTATAGACCTGTTCGTGCAGCGCCTTGGGCGGTGTCTCGCCGGGTGCGGGGGTCAGCAGCAGGGACAGCATCTCCTCCAGGTCCCCGGTGCGCGGCCAGTCGCCGAGCAGTCCGTCCGCGTACGGGCGCGCCACCGGGCCCTCGGACGGCAGGGTCGGCTTCTGGTATCGCGGCACCGGCCGGCAGCACACCCGCTCGGCGAGTTCGCGCAGTTGGTAGAGCTTGGGCAGCCATTCGCCGTACGCCGATCCGCCCGGCAGCACCTGCTCCCGGGTGGCCGAGCAGACCCGTACGACATCGCACCCATCCAGCTCCAGATGGGCGAGCAGGACGTCGGTGTCGGTGCAGTCGCCGCACGGCGGGTTGAGCGTGGCGCACGCCGCGTCGGTGAGGAACCGGCGCACCGCGGTGCCCAGTGCGGCGGCCGCCTCCGCGATCTGCTGCACCTCGGCGATGGTCGCCTTCTCGGTGCTGTCCGGCGGCGGGGACGGCAGCAGCGGCGGTACGTCGACGGCGGCGATGTCCTGGCGCAGTGCGCAGTCGGCCAGGTCGGTGGCCTGGTCCAGCCGGCACAGCAGCCACTCCCGGATCAGGCCGAGGTCCGCGCGGAACTCCACCCGCAGCGCGTGACCGAGCGGGGTGCCCTGGGCCAGCATGCGCACTTCCAACGGCGCGTCCGGGTCGCCCCGCTCCGGTACGACGCGGGCGGCGGTCTCGGTGAAGACGGCGCGGGCGATCCCGGTGTGCAGCGGGTCCGGCCACGCCGCTTCCAGGTCGGCGCCGCCGAGCCGCCCGCACGCCGTGCCCAGGGCGCTCCGGGCCTCTCGCACGGTGGCGAGGTCCGGGTAGTCCCTCGCGAGCTGGGCCTGCCCGGCCGCGTCGTAGGTGTCGTACCGGGCGACGGCGGCGGCCAGCGCCCGGACGTGTTCGGTCATCTCGCGTGCCGTCGGCGGGGCGGGCGGGCCCTCCCCGCCCGCGTTGTCGCGCAGCCACGCGAAGGCGGTGGCGTACCGCTGGGCGTCGGCGGCGTCGAAGCGGAAGGCCCGGCCGGTGCCGAGCGACGCGACGGTCAGGGCGTCGGTGTAGAACCCGAGCCGCCGGTCGCGGGTGCGGGCCTGGTCGGCGCGGGCGAGGTCGCCGAGGGTCATCAGGAGGCGGGTGCCGGGGTTGTGGCGGTGGTCCTCGAAGTCGTCGCACTTGACGACGAATTGGTACCCCTCCTGGATCCTGGAGGGCACACATCCCGGTGCGGGGCAGGGCTCCTCGGTGGCGTACGGCGCCACCGGCTCGACGGGGAGCTCACGGTAGCGCGCATAGAGCCCGTAGCGGCGCCCGCCTTCGTCGCCGTCGTTGTCGTTGTCGTTGTCGTTGTCGTTGTCGCAGTCTTCCCCGCAGTCCACGCCCAGGGCGCTGATGCGGCGCTCCCGCACCAGTGCGGTGACGTCGACCCGCTCGGTGCAGGGCACCACGATGTCGTTCCCGGCACAGTCGAGCGCGTGTCCGGGGTGGACCGCCACGGTTCCGCCGCCGCACGGGTCGCAGGTGACGCCGAGGCCGCAGATGACTCCGGGCCCGTACAGGGACCGGTTGTGCAGTCTGGCCTTCGCCGTCGTGTACTCCACCAGCAGGCTGAGGTCGTCCTCGGTCAGCAGTTGCCCTGCGAAGAAGCGGGGACGTACGAAGGCGGAGGTCCGGGTGGCGTCGCCACCGCAGCCGCATCCGCAGTCTGTTCGCATGATCAGCGCTCCTTCACGAAGAACCAGCTCTCGAAGACGTCCCCGCCCGCGCCGGTGCCGGATGTCCAGGGCCCGATGCCCGAGGGCGGGAGGTCGCAGCAGTCGCCGCCGTGCTCGGCCGACAGCGTCGAGCCGGTGCGGATGAGCGGGACGCGCCCGCCGACATGGGTGCCGTCAACCGGGCGGCAGCAGCGGTCGAGGAGGAACGCGGCGCGGACGGTGATCAGTACGCGGTCGCCGTCCTGCAGCGTCTCGCGCGTGGTCTGGCGGTAGCGGAACTCCTGGATGAACTCGTCGCACTCGTCGGACTCCAGGTCCGGATCGGCGAAGGTGCCGCCCATGTACCAGGTGGAGGCGTTGCGGCCGCTGCCGCCCTCGATCACCTGGAGCTCCACCACACCGGGCCGCAGGGTGTCGGACCGTACGTCGGCGGAGAACCGCACCACGAGCCCGCCGTCCGCGTCGAGGGTGCCGAGGAGGTCCTTGGCCTCGTCGATGGTGTAGGTGTGGCCGTGGATCCAGTTGATACCGGTGATCACGGTGGGCAGATGGCGGCCGAACGGGCGGCGTACGTTCATGTGGATGTGGTCGCGGCGCACCGGCTCGTACCAGTCCACGCAATCGATCCTGGCCAGCCACAGCACCGTGTGCTCGCACGGCTCGCAGCAGGTGTCACAGCGCTCGTCCACCGGTGGCTCGCAGCCGGTGACCCGCACCGTGTAGCACTCCTCGGTCCAGCCGAACTCGCAGTCGGAGGTGTCCGCGCAGGCGTCGTTGTAGACGGCGCGGGTGGGTTCGACGGGCCGCTCGGCGTACTCGACGCCGATCCAGACGGTGTCGGTGTCCCGTTCGTGCGGGGGCAGCGCCTTCCACAGGTCGATCTCGCAGCCGCCACGCACCACGACCTCGTTGCCCTCGCAGTCCACGGCGAGACCGGGAGTGATCCTCACCTTGGCCCTGCGCCGGGTGCGCTCCGGCTCGGTGCCGCCCTCCTCACCGCCCTCCTCCGCGCTCCGCTCCGGCCGCGCGGACTCTTCGGCGGGGTCGTCCGGCGGGCAGTCGTCCTCGTCCCGTGGCACCGGTTCCACATGCAGACCGCACACCACGCCGTAGCCGAGCAGACAGCGCATGCGCAGTCTCAACTTCTCGCGGTGGTACTCCTGTTCGCGCTGGAAGTCGCGCGCGCCCAGCATCTGGCCGTGGAAGTACCGCAGCCGGCGCAGTGGTGGCGCGTGGAACTCCTCGGTCCTCGATGGTCCTGTCTCGGTCATCGCCCCGTCCTCTCACGACACTTGCGTATGCATGCCGACGGCGGAGACGACTCCCACGCCCACCCCTCGGCGCAACCCTCTCGGTCCCGGCCTCAGTACTCCGTCACGGTTCAGCCGCATCGGATTCGCTCCGCCCAGTACGGGCGCCGGCAGCGGGACGAACGCGGTGTCCACGCCGACCGTGGACCGCGAACCGACCACGAAGCCCGCGTCGCCGGTGCGTACCGACCCCACCGTGTGCGCGGGCGCCTGCCGCTCCACCAGCCGCCGCAGCGCCGTCGCGTCCGCCGATCCCACGGGCAGCAGCAGCCGGAACCGGTGTGCGTGCGCGGTGAACGGGTCGCTGTCCGGTGCGCCGAAGGCGCGCAGCGGCGCCGCGCCGAGCGCCGTGCCGCCGACGCGGAAGCGGCTCGCCGAGCGGCCGAACAGCCTTATGGCGCCGAGCCCTTGGTCCGTCCCCCGGCCCGGGTCCCGCGCCGCGCGCAGATGGGCCCAGCGGCGGTCCGCCGCCAGCTCGTCCACGACCGGGGTCACTCCGAAAACGATGCGCACCGCCTCGCGCAGCGCCCATGGCGTACCCCGGCGCCGGTAGAGCTCCGGGGCGGCGGCCAGCAGCGCGCGCCGGGTGCGGGCGTCCCAGCCCGCCTCGAACGACAGGCCCAGCAGCCCGGCCAGCCACGGCAGCGCCCGGTCCGGGACGCCCGCGGGGTCGAGGAGCGACGGATACCGCTCGATCACCCGGTCGAGCTGGGCGAGCGTGGCGTCGAACAGCGACAGGAAGCGCTCGGTGAAGTCGTCGGCCGCGGGGTCCTCACGGAAGGCGGGCGGCAGCAGGTCGGCGCTGGTGACTCGGGGGAAGTCCAGCCGGATCCGGCGCAGCACCGGGGTCGAGCCGCCGTCGCCGGACAGCCGCAGCCGTAGCCGCAGAAAGCGGCCGGGCGGCTGGTCGACGAGGAAGTCCGTGACGCCCGGGGCCGACGTCTGCCAGTCGCTCTCGTCGTACCGGCCGTCCTCGCTCACCACGATCTCGACGGCGGCCGCCGTCCCGGCGGGCACCTCGGCGTCCAGGCGCACCCGGTGCCAGCGGCACCGCGAAATGCCGCTGTCGATGAGGGCGGTCAGATACGACCCGCTGGTGACATACGCGTCGGTGGCGGGCGGCGCGGGGTCCCGGGGCAGGCCCTGCCAGGTGAAGCAGCGGGTCTCGGGCCCCTCCGGGCCCCTCTCGGTCAGGCAGAACCCGTCCTCGTCGGCCGAGGTGAGCGTGGACGGCGGCAGGGCCGCGGCCAGTTCGTCGACGGTGGCGGGGCGGAAGGGGCGGCGGTGACCGCCCCGGTGGATGCCGAGCCGTCCGCCGTCGTCGGTGAGGAGCCACACGGTCCGCTCCGGCCCGGTGCGCAGGCCGATGATCTCGCCGCGCACACCGGTGCGCAGCACCCCGCGGAAGCCGCCGGCCGAGTCGAACCGCCACAGATCCGTGCTGCTCTGGCAGGCCACCAGGACGTCGTCGTCAGGACCCAGGGCGGCCCACCGGGGCCGTTCGGCCCGGATCACACCGGCGAGTTGCTCGCCCTCGCGGCGCCACACCAGGACCCGGTCGGACTCCACCACGGCCAGCCGGTGTCCGCGCGCGGCGACCGAGACCGGTTCGCGCAGCGGGTCGGGGTCGCAGCCGGGCGGCCAGACGGGGGCGAAGACACCGCCGCACCCGTCACGGCGCAGCAGCCGCCGCTCGCCGGGGACGAGCAGATACCAGCCGCACGGCCCGCATCCGGGCGTGAGGCGGGGGTCGGGGAACCACGGCAGCAGCCGGTCCCTGGTGGGGCCTTCCGGCGCGGCGCCGCGGTGGGCGAGCCGGAGTCCGGCCGGGTCCTCGAAGCCGACGATGCCGTCAGCCTGCTGGAGGTCCCACCGGTCCCAGCCGACGTAGGTGTCGAGGAGGCGGAAGGTCGCGGGGTGCGGGGTGCACGTCATGGCTGGTCTCCTACCGGGATCAGCAGCGGGCGCTCCGGCCAGACGAGGGTGTGGGGCGGGAGGGCGTGGTCGGTGCAGGGCGGTCGGCGCACTCCGTCGACGGTGAGCGAGAGCCGGGTGACGGCCAGCACGCCCTCGACCGCCAGGAGCCGCCGGACCAGCGCCGTATGGCGCAGCGCGCCGCCGAAGGGCCAGCCCGCGCCGTCGTCCCCGCCGCGCAGCGGATCGAGGTAGGTGCGCACCGCGTCCCCGGCCCGGGCCAGGACGGCGGCCCGGTCCAGGTCCGGGTCGAGGGTCACCCAGGACTCCACGGCGACGCGCCGGTACGGCGC
>NZ_JBHYVB010000149.1:22272-29104 GCF_042750115.1 Streptomyces sp. NPDC059455 | reverse complement strand
GCCACCTTCCCGGTGGCTCCACCGCCGCGGCCGGGCGGGCACTGACGTTTACTCGTGGGCTACTTTGTGGGCTACTTGTGGGCTACTCGTGGGCGCTGATCACACCGCCGGTGCTGAGCACGATGTACACGCCGTTGGCGTCGAGCCCGGCGTCCTGCCCGTTCGCCTCCATCGTGCCCATGACGTCACCGTGGCCGATGATCTCCGCACGGTAGTGGCCCTCGCCGACCTTCGTTACCTTGGCCGTCCAACCGCCCGCGAGCTTGAAGGTGCCCGGCCCCCGGTGTTCGCCGCCCATCCAGGACTGGACCTCACCGCCCGCCGTGAGCACGACGTACATGCCGTTGGCGTCGAGCCCGGCGTCGTGCTCGTTCGCCTCGAACGTGGCCAGGACGTCACCGTCGTTGACGATCTTGACGCGGTAGTGCAGGTCGCCGAGCTTGTAGACCTTGGCCGTGCTGCCGTCCACCAGGGTCTCGGTGCGGACCGAGGATGCCGCCTTCTCCGCGACGCCCGCCTTGGTGTCGACCTTGGCGTCGGAGCCCTTCGTTCCGGTGGACGAGTCCGCGCTGCTGGAGGCCGCGGGCTTCGAGCCGGCGGTGTCCGAGCCGGAGCAGGCGGTCAGGCTCAGGCCGGCGGCCACGATCAGGGCCGCGGCGGCAACGCGCAGGGTGCGGCGACGAACGGTGCGGGCCATGGTGTTGGAGCTCATTTCGGGTCCCCCCAGGGGCAGTCGATGCTCTGGTCTTCTCGGTGCGTCACCCACTCTGGTCGGGCCCGCTACCGCAAGGCTGCCGCTCCGCTAACGACCGGCTAACACGGGTGTGAGCAGGGGAAGGACGCGACACGGTCACGCGACCAGGCGCAGCCAGGCCGACGCGAGTGCGGCGTGACCGGCCGGTGTCGGATGCACGCCGTCGGCGGCCCAGCACTCCGGCCCGCTCGTCGCGGCGAGCGCGGCGAACATGCCGTTGCCTGCCACCGGGCTTCCAGATCCATCACCTTGTGGCCCCCGATCCCGGTGTTCAGCCAGGTCACGGGCCGGTCCGGACGTCTGAAGCCCCACTCCCCCGCGACCCGCAGCGGGTAGCCGAACCCGAGGCCGTCCTCGCTCTCCAGCCGCTGGCAGTCGGTGATCGAATCTCCGGCGAACATCACCGTGGCCCCCGGGCGGATCGTGATCGTCATACGCACTCCTCGATATGTGGGGTTGGGTGCGCAGCCGGGCCGAGTGGCCGCGTTTCAGGCGTTGGTGGCGGCTTACTCTTCGGCGGCTTCTGCTTCGGCGGCGTCGTCGGGGGCCGATGGTTCGGGGAGGCTGGGCAGGAGCAGGCACAGCGGGACGGCGACGGCGGTGAGGGCCACCGACCACCAGAAGGCGGTGCCGAAGCCGTCGGCCAGGGCGCCCGGGGTGTGGGCGCCGCCGGTGCTGTGCTGGAGGATGACGGCGAGGACGGCGATGCCCACGGCGCCGCCGAGCTGCTGGGCGACGCGGGTGATGATGCTGGCGTCGGGGATCTCCCCGTGCTCCAGCCCGACGTACGCGGCGCCCATGGGCGCGATCATGGCGGCGCCCAGAGCGATGCCGCGGACGAACAGCGCGGCCATGAGCAGGACTTCGCTGGTGTCGGCGGTGACGAAGGCGAACGGCACGGTGGCCGCGGCGACGAAAGCGAATGCGGCGAAGGCGACCCCGCGGGGGCCGATGCGATCGGTGTACGCGCCTGCCAGGCCGCGGGCGAGGAGCGCGCCGACACCCTGCGGGATGAGCAGCAGTCCGGCGCCGAGGGCGTCCTCGCCGCGGACCTGCTGAAAGTACAGGGGCAGCAGCATCATCGACCCGTACAGGGAGATGCCGCCCAGGAGGAGCAGGGTGGAGGAAGAGGCCACCGCGCGGTGGCGGAACAGCCGCACATTGACCAGGGCGCCGGTGGCGCGGCTCAGCGCCCAGGCGGTGAAGCCCCCGACCAGGACGAGTCCGCCGATCAGCGGGATGAGGACCTTGGCGTCGGCGAGGCCCGCACTGCCCTCGACCTGGGAGAGGCCGTAGACGAGGGCGGCGAAGCCGGGACAGAGCAGGAGCAGGCCGACGGTGTCCAGGCGGGCGCGGGGGCGGTCGGGCACCGGTCGGTCGTCGGGCAGATCGCGCCAGGCGAGCCAGGCGCCGACAACGCAGAAGGGGATGTTGACGAAGAACAGCCAGCGCCAGTCGGCCAGATGCAGGATGAGGCCGCCCAGGACCGGGCCGAGGATCGGGCCGAGTGCGGTGGGCACGGTGATGATGGCCATGACCTTGCCGATGTTGCGGCCCTGGGCGGCCTGCATGAGCAGCGTGGCCATGAGCGGCATCATGATGCCGCTCGCGCCGCCCTGGACGATGCGGAAGGCGATCAGGCTGGTCGCGTCCCACGCCAGCGCGCTCAGGATCGAGCCGAGCAGGAACACGCCCAGGGCCGCGATCCACAGATGTCGGCCGCCGAGCCGTGACTGGGCCCATCCGGCGAGCGGGATGGTGACGAACACCGCCAGCAGGTAGCCGGTGCTCACCCACTGGATGGTGGACAGCGGGGCGTCGAGTTCCCTCGCCAGGTCGTTGAGCGCGACGCTGACGATGGTGGTGTCGAAGACGACGGCGAGGGCGCCCACGATGAGGGTGATCGCCATGCGCCACACGGCGGGGTCCACACGATCGGGACCCGCACGATCGGGATCCACGCGATCGGGATCCACGCGATCGGGATCCACGCGATCGGGATCCACGCGGTGGGGGTCCGCCGTCGCGGATGTGGGGTCGGACCGGTTGGGAGCGCTCACGAGCAGCCGCCTTAAGATATAGCAGTCTATCTTACGGTGGTCAGGGTAAGGCGCTAGAATAAGAAAGGCAAGTCTATCTAAAGGAGGGACGCATGCCCGAGCGACGCCGCGGAGCGGCACTGGAGAAGGCGCTCCTCGACGCGGCCTGGGAAGAACTCACCGACACCGGCTACGCCAGGTTCACCATGGACGCCGTCGTCAAGCGCGCGGGCACCAGCCCGCCCGTCCTCTATCGCCGCTGGGCCAACCGCGACGACCTCGTCCGGGCGGCCATCGTCCACACCCTGAAGGAGTCCCGCATCGACGTTCCCGACACGGGAAGCCTGCGGGAGGACATCCTCACCCTCATGCGGGAGATCAACTCCACCCGCGTCCAGTTCATCACCATCATGAGCATGCACCTGGCCGACTACCACCAGGAGACCGGAAACAGCCCCGGCGACCTGCGCGACCCCCTCGTGACGGGACGCGCGGAAGCTCTCGACGCACTCTTCGGCCGCGCCGTGGACCGCGGCGAGATCAAACCGGAACTCCTCACCGAACGCATCAAGTCGCTCCCCTTCGACCTGCTGCGCCACGAAATCCTCACGACCTTCGCCCCCGTGCCCGACGACGTCCTCGAAGAGATCGTGGACTCGGTCCTCCTCCCCCTGGTGCGCTGACCACCGGCTGGCGCACTGACCACCGGCCCAGGCGATCTCGCCGTGGCCCAGGCGGTTTCGCCGCGGCTCAGCCCTCTTCGGCGACCAGGGTGTAGCGCACGGTCTGGGCCTGGATGAGGCCGTCACGGAAGACGAAGGTGTCGACTCCGTCCTCCACTCGCGCATGGGCGGTGGCGGCCGACCACTCGAGGAAGAGAACGTCATCCGCGAACTGGGGCTTCAACTCCCAGGCGGCGTTGGGGAGATCGCCGAGCAGCGCGCCGATGCCCCGCTTCACCCCTTCGCGGCCCCGCAGCACACCGGAGGGCGTCACGAAGACCGCGTCCTCCCCGTAGTTGGCGCTGATCCTGTCCAGGTCGCCCGAGCCGAGCGCTTGGCCGTGGTCGTGGAAGATCTGCTCGGGGGTCCGGGTCATCGCTTCAGCCGTTCCGTTCGCGGGTGTGCTTCGCGGGTGTGCGAGTGACTCGAGACAATAGTTGCGTACGCGGATGATTGCAAACGCTGACTATTGCGGGGGCAAGCTCCTGTCGAGTTGATCGGCCAGATCGGCCAGGCCGTCGGCGTGCAGGTCGAACCGGTCCGCGGGGCTGGGCGGGTCACCGACGGGGCGGGCGACATAGGCGGTACGCAGGCCGAGGGCCTGCGCACCGCGCAGGTCCCAGGCGTGGGCGGCGACCATCAGCAGCCGCTCCGGCGGCCGTCCGGAGACGGTGACGGCCAGCTCGTAGACCGCCGGATCCGGCTTGTAGGTCCGGGCGTCCTCGGCGGACAGAGCCTGGTGCCAGCGCAGTCCGGCGTGGGCGTTGAGTTCCAGCAGCGCCGTCCGGCTCGCATTGGAGAGCCCGATCAGCGGGAACCGTTCGGCGAGCCGGGCCAGCCCCGCCACGGTGTCGGACCACGGCGGGAGCCGGCGGCCGGACAGGGCCAGCGCCGCCACGGCGGCCGGGTCGTCGGCTCCGTCGGCATCGGCGACGGCTCCGGCGGCATCGGCGACGGCTCCGGCGGCATCGGCGACGAGCCTGGCGGCCTCGCGGTCGAGGACCTCGGTGGTGGCGTAGGGCCGGGCGCCGTCGAGGATGCGGCGCTGCTCACGGTCGATATGCCGCTGCCACAGCGACAACAGCCGCTCGATCCCGGAATCGTCGAGCGCCGGGGCGAGTTCACGGATACCGGCGCGGATGCCAGTGGGTTCGTCGACGAGCGTGCCGAGCACGTCGAGGACGACGGCGTCGATCTTCAGCTCTGACATGGGCGAGGTCTCCTGACGGAGCGGGGGCGGGGGCGGGGCTGGCGGTTGGCGATTAGCGGCTGGCACGCGCTCGTAAGGGTTAAAATGGCGTTTAGCCGAACGTAGCGAGGAGTGCGTCAACGATGCAAGTGGCGTTGGACGATTACGTCTGGGCGGCGGGGATCGCGACCGAGCTGGTCAACACCACCGCCGAGGTCTGGCGCGGCGCCGACCGTCTGCCCGACCTGGCCGCCCTCGTCGCGTTCACCGAACAGCACGGCCACCGGCCCGGAGGTGACGACGGCGATCCGGGCGCGCTGGCCGAACTCGCCCGCCATGGACGCATATCCGACCTCCATGCGGTGCACGCGCTGCGGACCACCGTGCGGGACCTGATCGATCACCCCGGCCGTGACCGCCTCATCGCCGGTGCCACCAGGCTCACCTCGTCCGCCCAGGGCGCCACTCTGATGCCGGACCCCGCGCACAAGGGCCGCGTGCGGTGGGCCGTCCCGCTCCGGGACGGGGCGACCATCGCCGACGCCCTCTCGCTGATCTGCGGCATGGGCATCCTCGGGGTCGTCCACACCCTCGGCGAGCGGCGGTTCCGCCCGTGCACCGCGCCCACCTGCCGGGGAGCGTTCATCGACACCACCCGGCCCGGCAGCCGCCGCTACTGCATGCCCGGGCTGTGCGGCAACCGCGTCAACGTCGCCAACCACCGCGCCCGCCAAGTCGGCCAAGCCCACCGAGCCGCGACGCGCGACCGGCCCACCAGCCCCGAGTAAGTGGGCCGCTGAGGACGGCCGTCGGCAATTTTGGCCGCTCTATTAGAAGGTGACGGAAACCGGCCACATGCTCATCATGCGGCACCTCGATGCCCTGGCGGGATCAGAGGTTCCGCTATCAGAACGCGCCGAGAGATCGGGTCCGGAGCCGAGGTTTTCCATTCTTCTGAACGGCCAGAACAGTGTTGCGAATAACACATATTCACCCCTTGTAGTGCATCCGAACCGCACAGAAAAACACTATCCTCGGTCCAGTCGTTGACTGGGCGGAGGCCGGAACAGCGACGCTGCCCGCACATCCGTGGGGTCAACGACGAAGTAAGCGGGCGTGGTTCTCCACGTCTGGTGAGGGCCGCCGCCCCTGCTCCAACTGCCAGGAAGGGAGGGGCGGCGGTTTCCGGCCAACACCGCCATTGCTCACCACCCGCGCACACCATCCACACGTGATTTGCATTCGCAATCATCCCGTTGCAACCGCCGTGGATAGATCACCCGGGCAATCACTTAGCCGAGCAGCAGGCAGCCGCCAATTTGAGTGGCAATTAATCGGCACCGAAGAGCCAAAAACTCCTGCTGAGCGTCACCGCACCCCATGCCGGACATGACGCTTTCACGGAGACGCGCCCAATATGCGAGCCAAGCGGCTCTTGGGGTGTTTCGTATGTGGCGTTGGCCATACCGAACACGAGGCCAAGTGGCGCGTTAAGTGCATTTACATGCGCTCCCTATCGCAAAGTTGCGGAGTACCCGCCGGTAAGTATGGCCGCTATGGTCGGCGATGAGAGCTATGCGGATCAATGTCCCTGAAGCGGAGGGGAATTGTAGTGTCACCCTCCGACAGCTGACGGCTGACGCTTTGTCAGTGGTTAGTGCGGGTTTAGTTGCGTCGAGCGACGTGGCTGCGTTAACTACACGACACCTGTCCGACGGGCAGGCGTACGTTCCGACGTGGTGTTCCCCCCTTCCTGGCAGTTGGAGCCGAACACCCCGTCAGTCCCTCACCAGGCGGGCCCCGGCACATGACCGAGGGCCACGAAAACCAAGGAGATTCCGCATGGCCGAACGCAAGCCCCGGCGACACCTCGAGGTCAACCTCGACGAGCACGTGACCTTCTCCGTCCGCATCTCTCCCAAAGCGCTGCGGTGGGCCTGGGCCGTGTGCATCACGGTGGGCAGCACCGCTTGGTACACGCTGACGCACTAGGCGCCGCGTGGCAGGGCTCCGCCCCCGGGCCCCCGGGGGCCCGGGGGGCGGGGGGTGCCCAGCCCCCCGCCCGGCGCGGGGGGGGGCGGGGGGGGGCCCGGGGGGGGCCCCCCCCCAACACCCCCCCCACCGCCGC
>NZ_JBHYVB010000149.1:0-22262 GCF_042750115.1 Streptomyces sp. NPDC059455 | reverse complement strand
CGGGGGGGGCGCGCGCGGCCTGCCCCCCCGGGGGGGGCCACCCCGGTGTGCCCCGCGGCCCCCCCGCCGGCGCGGGGAGGCCGGCCCCCCCCCCGGCCCGGGGGGGCCGGGGGGCCGCGGCTGATCCGAAGCCGACGGCCGTCAGTGGGCGGTGCCGGTGGCGGCCCGGAGGCGGCCCGGCCGAATCCACGACCTCAGCGGCGTCCCCGCCGTGAGAGACGCAGGTCACATTCGGGCCTGTCACATCTCTCCGAGCCGTTCCGTCAGGGAGGTGTAACCACGGCAACCGCATAGGAGAGCCCATCATGGACGCTCGCTTGAACCTCTTCGGCAACCCGCTCCTCGGCACGTTCCTGAAGCACCTCAACTCCGCGGGCAAGGTGATCGGCGACTCGACGCTGCCTGCCGCGACGCAGGAGCTGGTGAAGATCCGCGCCAGCCAGATCAACGGCTGCGGCTTCTGCACCGACATGCACACCAAGGACGCCGCGAAGGCCGGGGAGACCTCGACGCGCCTGAACCTCGTCGCGGTCTGGCGGGAGGCCACGGTGTTCACCGACGCCGAGCGCGCCGCCCTGGAGCTGGCGGAGCAGGGTACCCGTATCGCCGACGCGTCCGGTGGTGTCACGGACGAGGCGTGGGCGAACGCCGCCAAGTACTACGACGAGGAGCAGCTCGCCGCCCTGGTGTCGATCATCGCCATCATCAACACCTACAACCGGCTGAACGTCATCGTCCAGCAGCCCGCCGGCGACTACCAGCCCGGCCAGTTCGGGTGAGGTCCGGCGTCCTCCCGCGGGGCGCTGGCGAGAATCCGTGGAGGGTCGGCACAAACGCTCATATTTGATGCCGTGACCGGTGTCCAGCCTGCCGAAAAAGCGTGATTCCCACGCGCTCGGCAGGCACACCACGGAGGCTCGAGTTGGCACGCGACACGACGCGGGGGAACGGCCGGGACACGGACGCCGCACATCCGATGGAAGTCGGCAGGGTGCTGTACGGGGGTCAGACCATGCTCGACTTCGTCGGTCCGCACCTGGCCTTCGCGAGTGCGGGCATGCGGGTCCACCTGGTGTCGGACTCACTGGACCCAGTGGTGTCCGACACCGGGCCGGCCGTCCTGCCGACCGTCACCCTCGAGGACCGCCCCCTCGACCTGGACATCCTGTTCGTCCCCGGTGGACGCGTCGACGAGGTGCTGCTCGACCTCCAGCGCCGCGCCGAGCGCGTGACGGTCACTCACCGTCAGGCGCGGACCAGCACGATCGTCTCGTTGGGCACGATCGAGCCCTCCGCGCGGCGTTCGAGCACCAGGAGGCCGACCGCGATGTTCCGGTAGGTGCCGGCCAGGCCGGCGTCCTGCAGCACAAGGCCGGCCACCTCCGACAGCGCCAGCGCTTCCAGGCGGAGGAAGGCGGCCTCCGACGCCGTGATGGACCGCCGTGCCGCGGCGTGGTCGTTGGTCGCCGCCACGAGCCTGGCGGCCATCTCCTCCACGGTTCCGGGGAAGACGGTGTGCTCGCGGCTCCGGTTCGACACGACGGCCGCCGCGTCCCTGGCCAGCACCGCGAGCGTCTCCGGCATGAGTGGCCGTACGCGGGAGGCGGTGAAGTTGACGCCGCTCAGCACCCCGTGCACCAGCGACTGGAATCCGTCCGTCCGCACGGTGCCACGCCGGGAGCCCCGCTGCTGTCCGGCCAGCACGAGCAGAAAGGCGGCCAGCCGCATGGCCCAGTGCCCCTGGTGGGAGAGGCGGTCGAGGTTCCCGGGGTGGGTTACGTGGCCGGAGGGTCCGAGGTCGTCGAGTTCCGGTACGAGGGCTGGATACAGCAGGTTCCCGGCACCGCGAGCGGCGTATTCAAGGGCGGGGAGCACGGCCTGGCGCGCCTCGAACGTGGCACCGGCTTGGAACATGGACCGCAGTTCGTCACAGGCGAGGGCCACGGTCAACACCCGGAGGGGGTACTCGACGCGGTTCCAGCCCGGGCTGGAGCCGGAGACCGAGACCGTCACGCGGGTGCTACGGCGCGAGCCGTCCGAGGAGGGGATGACGCCGGCCTCGACGGCGAGGTCCCGCACCAGGGCGAGCGCCTGTTTCCCCAGGTCCAGGATCTCATCGTCCTGCTCGCTCCGGCCGAGCCAGGAACCGGACCGGTTGAACCTCAGCTCGGCGAAGCCTCTGACCTCGTACACGAGGCCGGACAGGTCCGCCGGTCCGGGCCACCATGGGTTCCGCGCCCCCTCCGGCACCCACAGCGGCACCCCCACGGGGTCACCGTCCGAGGGGGCGTACCAGATGGTGTGTTCGGGGGCCGGGGCGGCGAGGCGGAAGCCGGGGTCGGCGACTTCCGCCTCGGTGGGCAGCCGATAGCCGACGTCCTCGGGCAGGAGGCCGTTCAGCCACCGTACGAAGGCTCCGGCCTGTTCCCTGGTCATCCCCACGGCGGTCGCCTCGGGCGGGCCGTCGCCCAGGCCACGCGCCGTCGGCGGGAACTTCTCCGCGGCGTAGAGACCGAAGATCTCCCGCGTCACCGGTCGCGCGCAGACCAGCGTGTCCTCACCGAGCCGTACCGTCTCGCGCAGCCACCGCATGACCGTGACGGCCGTCATCAGGCGGCGCCGGGACGAGCCGACGGGCTCCCGAAGGGCTTCCTCGCGCAGCGCTTCCAGACGGCGGGCCATCGACACATCGAGCTCGGTCGCCTCCTCCTCGCAGTCGAAGGCCAGGGCGAGCGCCCGCACGGTCTCCGAGGTCAGGCATGCCCTTACCACCGGGGCCGGGTCCACGCGGGCCGCGTACAGCAGTGTGGTCTCGCGCCACCAGTCGTCGTCCACGTTGGCGGCCAGGACGTCGGCCCGCCCCTGGTGCTCGATGTGCAGGGCGGCCAGATGTTCCTGGAGGGTGAGATGGGCGAAGGAGTACAGCCCGCGCTCCCGCTCGATCAGCAGTCCGCTGACCACGATCGCGTCCAGGAACTCCTGTGAGGACAGGATCGAGGAGACCCGGAACAGCAGCGGGCGCAGCACCTCCGAGGCGTACTCGCCACGGATGTCGCGCATCCGGTCGGCCATCATCACGAAGGCCAGCTCCCGCAGCAGCACCTCCTTCTTGGCTCCCGTCAGCTCGTCCCGCGGCGCCGCCGCGCCGCCCTTGGCCTCCTGGCGGCGCCACAGCAGCACCTCGCAGATCTCGCCGTAGAGCTCGGCCCGGCTGCCGGGCAGCGCGCCCCGGTAGCGGTGCACGTTGGCGATCATCGTCAGCAGGAGCGGATTGGCCGCCAGGTCGTACAGCACGGGCCGGGCGCGCAGCCGGGCCAGCAGGTCCTCGGCGCCCTCCTCGGCCCGGTCGGTGACGGCGGCGTCGTCCGTGCCCGTGCTCAGCCGCTCGATCGCGTGGTACCAGCCGTGGACGAAGCGCCGGATCTGCTCACCGGTGAAGCGGCGCACCTGGAGCACCCTGGCGCGGTTGACCGGGGCGCTCGCATAGCCGTGGGGGCGTGAGGTGACGACGAAGTCGTTCCCCTCGTACTGCTCGATCTGCTCCTCGACCCACTTGGACACATGGCGCCGGTCCTCCTCGCGGGCCACCTCGTCGAGGCCGTCCAGCAGCACCACGCACCGCCCCTCCTGGAGCTGGCGGTCGAACCACCCCGGCGGCTCATCGCCCTTCAGCCGCCGCAGCGAGGCCCCGATGATCTCCGGCAGCGAGACGTCCGGCCGTGCGCCGATGGTCTCGGCGTGGTCCCGTAACAGCAGCAGCACCGGCAGATCGCGCCCGCCCCGCTCCCGTGCGAGGCCCAGCGCCAGATGTTTGAGCAGGGTGGTCTTGCCGGTGCCGGGGGCGCCGATGACCGCGAGCGCGGCGCCCTCCGGCTTGCCGAGGAAGTCCCGTACGGACTGCCGCACGCGTAACTCCCCGTCGGCGCCCCCGGGGAGCGTCCCCGCCAGGGACTCGCGCGACGCCTCGTGGGCCGGCCTCGGCACCAGGCTGACGTCGACGAAGACCTCCTCGAGGCCGGGGGTGTAATCCCCGCGCGTGGCAAGGCCCTTGAGGTCGATGAAGCGGTGGTGGCTCAGTACGTACGCCCGGTAGTCCCGCTCGAAGCGGGAGAGCCGCCACCGCAGCCGCCGGTCCACGGCGTCGGCGACCCGCTCGACCCACCGGTCGGCGACCTTGCCGTACACCTTGGCGAGGAATCCCAGCCCCGCCAGCAGCGCCCCGTACCCGAGGAAGAGCAGCAGCGAGACGACGGGATGCGCGCTGACCGACGACCAGAACCGCGCCCCCAGCACCGCCGGTGGCACCAGGCTCGCCACCGCGAGCCCGAACCGCGTCAGCACCTCCGCGTTGCCCTTGCCGACCGCCACTGTGCTCCCCCGCCCCTTCGATCCCCCGCTGCCCGTGCCGTCCCTTATACCCGCTATCCGCGCCCCGAGTTGCGGGCCCCCACGCGGGGGGTGACGGTGGGGCGTAAGGGGGACGTGGGGGCTCGGGCGACTGTGGGGGCGGGTGAAACATCCCGGGGAGCACACTGACCGCGCACAGGAGCGGAGAGAGGCAATGACGAACGGACCTGGGCCCGTGGGGCCCATGGGTAAGGGACCGAACGGGGAACGGCCGCACCAGCGGGCCGGTATGCCACTGGGGGCGCAGCAGACCGAGTACACCGGGCGGTATGTGGTCCTGCTCGATCAGCAGGAGCCCGACCGCGGTATGGAGGCGCTGCGCTCGTCCGTGGGGATCTCGTCCGTGGAGCGCGTCCGCGGCGCCGAGCCCGGGGCGGCGGAGCTGCTCGGGCGCGCCGATGTGTCGGTGGTCTTCGACGAACTCGGCGTCGCCGTCGTCGATGTGCAGCCCGACCAGCGCCACGCTCTGGTCACCACGGCGGAGGCGGAGTCGACGATCATCGCGACGGAGCCGGAGCGCGTGGTGTACGCGTCGGTGATCACGGAGCCGCGGCGCACGCTGACCGGCTTCTTCCCGACGTACCGCAGCGACGATGACGAGGTGTCCCGGCACACCCGGGCCGAGCTCGCCACCTCGCTGGGACCGGCATGGGACGAGCAGAACACCACCTGGGGACTCCAGGGGATCCGCGCCAGCGGGTCGCATCTGACGGGCAGCGGGGTGAAGGTCGCCGTGCTCGACACCGGGGTGGACACCGACCACCCGGATCTGACCGGATGCGTCGAGGCGACCGCCTCCTTCGTGTCCGGGGCGAGCGTCGAGGACGGCCATGGCCACGGCACCCACTGCGTCGGCACCGTGGCCGGTCCGGCCAAACCCGGGCACGCGCCCCGGTACGGCGTGGCCGGTGAGGCCCGGGTGCTGGTCGGCAAGGTGCTCAGCGACCAGGGCGTGGGCTCCGACGGCGAGATCCTGGCGGGGATGGCCTGGGCGGTCGCCCAGGGCGCCCGGGTGATCTCCATGTCGCTCGGGGCTCCGGTGGAGCCGGGCGAGCTGTTCCCGCAGACCTACGAGAACGTGGCGCGGCGCGCACTGCGGCGCGGCACCGTGATCGTGGCCGCGGCGGGCAACGAGAGCCGGCGGCCCGGCTTCGTGGCGCCGGTGGGACGGCCCGCCAACTGCCCGTCCATCCTGGCGGTGGCGGCGCTCGGCAAGGACCTGGGGACCGCGTTCTTCTCCTGCGGCGCCATCAACGGCGCGGGCGGGGAGGTCAATATCGCGGCGCCCGGGGTCGACATCTTCTCGGCCGCGCCCGACGGCACGTACCAGACGATGAGCGGCACCAGCATGGCGACGCCGCATGCCGCCGGTGTGGTCACACTGCTGGCGCAGGCCCATCCGGAGGCCTCGGCGGCCGACCTGAGCACCCGTCTGCTGTCCGGCGCCCATCCGCTGGCGCAACCGGGCGCGGACATCGGCGCGGGTCTGCTCCAGGCCCCGTGAGCGGGGGCGCCATGGGGCAGACGGCACGGTCCGGGCCGGTCGGGGTCATCCTCTCGGTCGACCCGGACCGGTTCGCCCAGGTGGTGGAGGCCGCGCGCCGGGTCGGGCTGACGGTCACCGGTGAGCAGCCGATCCTGGGCTCGCTGTCCGGGACGATCGCGGAGGACCGGATCCCGGTGCTGGAGGCGGTGGACGGCGTGGAGTCGGTGGACCGGGAGCGGATCGTCCGGCTTCCGCCGCCCGACGCGTCGCCGCAGTGAGCCTCGGATCTTCGCCGCCGTAGTGAGCTTCGGCTCTGTGAGCCTTGGCTCTTCGCCGTGGTGAGCCCCGGCTCTCGCCGCGTCAGACGTGGTCGAACGGCTCGGCGTATCTGAAGGGGCCCTTGACGGCCGGCTGATAGGCGGTCAGGGTCCGGACCTGGAAGTACTCGCCCCAGGCCGGATCCGGGGCCGTGATGCCGTACTCGGTCGCCGGGCGGAAGCCGAACCGGCCGTAGTAGGCGGGGCTGCCCAGCAGGGCGACCAGCGATTCACCGAACGCGTCCGCGGCGCCGAGCACCGCGTGGACGAGCGCGAGGCCCACGCCACGGCCCTGATGGGCGGGGTGCACGCTGAGCGGGCCGAGGCCGAGGGCGAGGGCCAGGTCGGGGCCGACATGGCCGCGAGTGCACACGACATGGCCGATCACCTCGCCGCGGTCGCCGGTGGCGACGAACGAGAGCGCGGGCAGCCAGCCGTCGCTGATCCGGAGCTCGTCCAGCAGCGTGGCCTCGACCGGAGGCGGGGGGTTCGAGCCGCTCAAGGTGTCCGAGGTGTCCGACTTCGCGAACGCGGCCGAGGTGACGGCCCGTATGGCGTCGATGTCGGAGCGGGTCTCTCGTCGGATCAACATCGGGACAGGATGCGTCCGAACACCGCACTACGGCAAACGAATTGTGCGCCCATGAGCGGGGCGGGCCACGCGGTCGGCCGTAATTGGTTCGACTCGGCGTCCGCGGCTCCGGCAGCCTCCCGTCATGGACCCCCATTACTGGCCCCTGTACGGGCTTCGCCTGCGTACGCCGCGCCTGGAGCTGCGGCTTCCCGACGTCCCTCTGCTCGACGAGCTCGCCGCGGTCGCGGCGGGCGGGGTGCACGACCCGGACGAGATGCCCTTCGGCGTCCCGTGGACCGACGTGCCCCCGGAGGAGCGCGGACGCGGCACCTTCCAGCATGTGCTGCGCACCATCGCCGAATGGCGGCCGGAGCAGTGGACGCTGAGCCTCGCGGTGCTGCACGAGGGGGCGGTGATCGGGCGGCAGGACCTGTTCGCGACCGAGTTCGCCGTCACGCGGGAGGCCGAGACCGGATCCTGGCTGGGCACCGCCCACCAGGGCAAGGGCCTGGGCACGGAGATGCGGGCGGCGGTGGCGCACCTGGCGTTCGAGGGGCTGGGCGCGCTGTCGCTGGTCTCGGGCGCGATGGTGGAGAACGGCCGCTCGCTGGGCGTGTCCCGGCGGCTCGGCTACCGCCCCGACGGGCTGTCCGTCCTCGCCGTACGGGGCGAGGCCCGCACCCTTCAGCGGCTGCGGCTGGACCGCGCGGCCTGGGAGGAGCACCGCGCCACCCCGGTCGAGATCACCGGGCTGGAGCCGTGCCGCCCGCTGTTCGGCGCTCCCTGACGCCCTTTGGCCGTGGGAGTGCGAGCTTGGCCGCGGGAGTGCGAGCTTTGGCTGCGGGAGTGCGAGCCCGCATTGCCCGCTCTACGGTGGTTTGAGGGGGCCGGGACGACGAGGTGTACGGCGGGCTGTTCCTCCTCCCCGCCCCTTCCCGAAACTGGGGCTTCGCCCCAGACCCCGGGGCCTGGGGGCGAGGCCCCTGCCACGCGGCGGAGCCGCAGATCGATGCTGCGGGAAGGAGCGGGGAAGGGAGCAGCCCGCCGCAGGCGGCAAGATCCGCCGGACACGCCTTAATGGAGGTGGCATCCATGGCAGGCAAGTTCGAGATCTACGAGGACAAGCGCGGCAAGCACCGCTTCCGACTGAAGGCGGGCAACGGCGAGATCATCGCGGTCGGCGAGGCCTATGAGTCCAAGTCGGCCGCGCAGAAGGGCGTCGAATCCGTCAAGAAGAACGCCCCGACGGCCGAGATCAAGGAGATTCCGACCGACAAGTCGGGGTGACCAGGCCGGACTCATAGGCCGATGACGAGTTGGGCGCGGTCGCGGGCACCCAGCTTGCCCATGATGCGGCTGACATGGGTCTTGGTGGTGAGCGGCGAGAGACCGAGGGTCTGCGCGGCCTCGGCGTTGTTGAGGCCCCCGGCGACGAGGGTGAGCACCTGCCGTTCGCGCTCGGAGAGCGCGGCCAGCGCGGCGGGCGCGGGAACGCCGGGCGGCGGGGCCTCCGGCAGGCGCAGGACGCGGGCGATGAGCCGGGCGGTGGGGCCGGGCGAGAGCAGGGACTCCCCCGCCGCCACGGTCCGTATGGCGTCGAGGAGTTCGGCCGGCCGGGTGTCCTTCACCAGGAAGCCGGACGCGCCCGCGCGCAGCGCCTCGACGATGTGCTCATCGGTGTCGTACGTCGTCAGCACGAGCACCTTGACCCCGGCGAGGTCCTCGTCGGCGGCGATCCGGCGGGTGGCCTCGATGCCGTCGAGATCGGGCATCCGGATGTCCATGACCACGAGGTCGGCGCGGGCGGTGCGGGCCAGTTCCACGGCCTCGCGGCCGGTGCCCGCCTGCCCGACCACGTCCATGTCGCGGGCCGAGGAGACCAGCATGGCGAAGGCGGAACGGACCAGCGTCTGGTCGTCCGCGAGCAGCACCCTGATCGGCGCGGCGGCCCCGGGGGCGGCGGGCCCGGGGGCAGCGGCCGGTGCGGGGTCCACTGGTCTGGTCCCGGACGGCGGGTCCGGTGGCATGGTCATGCGGTGGCCTCCCTGGGCGGTGCGGCGGTCTGTCCGGTGGCGGCGTCGGCGCCAGTGGCGGTGCCGGTGCCAGTGGCGGTGCCGGTGGCGGTGCCCGTACGGCCGCCAGGCGGGCCGCCCCTCCCCCACGGCAGCGCGGCCCTGATCGCGAAGCCGGGCCCGTCCTCGCGCGGTCCGGCGGACAGGGTGCCCGCGACGCTGCGGGCCCGCTCGCGCATGCCCACAATGCCGTAACCCGTTTCGACGTGTGCGGTAAGGAGCGGTTCCTCGCCCCCGGGGCCGTCGTCCACGGCGGCGACGCTCAGCTCCCCCTCGTCCCGTACGAGCGTGATCCGCACCCTTGTGCCGGGCGCGTGGCGGACGGCGTTGGTCAGGGCCTCCTGCACGATCCGGTACGCGGCGGCGCCCACGGCGGGCGACAGTTCGGACGCCTCCACGTCGACCGTAAGGTCCACGCGGACGCCCGCCGCCTCCGCCGCCGCGGCCAGGTCGGCGAGTCCGGCGAGCCCCGGCAGCGGCCCGGTGTCCTCCTCGTCCGCGCGGTCGGCGTCGCCGCCCGCGCCGCCGCGGAGCACCTGGAGGGTGGCCCGGAGTTCGGCGCGGGCGTCCCGGCAGGTGTCGGCGATCGAGTCGAGCGCCTTGGCCATCGCCTCGCGGTCCAGCCGCTCGGGGTCGGCGATCAGGACATGCGCCGCGACGGAGGTCTGGACGCCGATGAGGGTGATGCTGTGCGCGAGCAGATCGTGCAGATCGCGCGCGATGCGCAGCCGTTCCTCGGCGACCCGCCGGGCCGCCTCGTCCTCGCGGGTCCGCTCGGCGCGTTCGGCCCGCTCCAGGATCGCGGCGATGTACTTACGGTGAATGCGGACCGCCTCGCCGATCACCACGACCGACAGCACCCAGCCGGAGGTGCGCAGCATGTCGAGACCGGCGTGCGGCTTCCCGCTCAGGGCCATCACCGACACCATGATCGAGATCACGGCGGTGACGGTGAGGAAGGACCGCAGCGGCGGGCCCATGACGGCGAGCGTGTAGACGGCGAGGAGCCCGGCCGGGACGACCGCGAGATGGACGTTGTCCATGGCGTGGTACGGCCCGACCATGAACACCACCGCCACGGTGACCACCATCGGGCTGTGCCGCCGCCCGATGAGCACCGTGGCGCTGGCGGCGAGCAGCACCCAGCCGAACGCGTCCGGGCGGTGGCCGTTCCGGTCGAGGTTGAGCAGTGCCAGGACCACCTGGAGGACCAGCACCGCACCGGCGATCCGGGCGTCCACCCGCCGCCGCCCGCGGGCCTCCTCCGGGGCCTCGGCGGGGCGGGGGCCGTTGTGCAGGGCGCGCGACGCGGAGGCGATCGCGCGGTGGACGGCGGAGCGCGCGGCGGGGTGCCGGGCGCTGGCGGCACGCTCCGGCGGGTTGGTCGCGGAGTGGGTCGCTGAGTGTGTCGCGGAATGGGTCGTGGGAGGTACGGGCACGGGCTCCATCCTCGGGGATCCGCCTCGGGCCGAGCCATAGGGCTGTATGCGTCCCATAGGGCGGTACGGATCACATAGGGCTGCACGGATCCGGAGAGCGGCCATAGAGGGCCATGGAACGGCCAGGAGGCGGCCGTAGAACGGCCAGGGGGCGGCCTGGGGCGGTACGAAGGGTGTCCCGGACCGGCCGTCCCCTGTGCGGCCGGTCCGGGCTGAGGGACGGCGTCAGCCGCCGCGTACGGCCGGTTCCGGACGGGACCCGGCGGCGGGTCCGTCCTGGGCGGCCGGGGTCGGCGAGGCGGGCGTACGGCGGAAGAGGGCGCCCGGCCACCACACCCACCGCTTCAGCAGCAGGCTCGCCGACGTCACCAGGTACGTCCGCACGAGGAAGGTGTCGAGCAGCACGCCGACCGCCACCACGAACCCCATCTCGACCAGCATCACCATCGGCAGCGAGGCCAGCACCGCGAAGGTCGCCGCCAGCACCAGACCGGCCGAGGCGATCACCCCGCCCGTCGTGCGCAGCGCGGTCACCGCCGCGTCCGGGACCTCCGCCCCGCGCAGCGACTCCTCCCGCATCCGGTGCATCAGGAAGATGCCGTAGTCCACGCCGAGGGCGACCAGGAAGACGAAGGAGAGCAGCGGCAGCCCGGGGTCGACCCCGGCGAAGCCGAAGACCGGGTCGAAGAAGAGCCCGCCGAGCCCCATCGCCGCTCCCCACACCGCGACCACGGCGACGACCAGCACCAGCGGCGCGACGAGGCTGCGCAGCAGGGCGGCGAGGATCAGCAGCACGGCGATCAGCACCAGCGGGATGACCAGCATCCGGTCGCGGGCGTTGGTGTCCTTCAGGTCGAGCTGCTGGGCGCTGGGTCCGCCGACGAGGGCGTCGGCGCCCTCGACCCGCACCAGACCCGAGCGCAGGGCGTGCAGCGCGGCCGTCTCCTCCGCCGACTGCGGGGCGCCCCGCGGGAAGACGTCGATCTCCGTCCAGCCGCCGCCGCTGCGCCCGGCGTCCGCCCGCGCGACCCCCTCCGTGCCGCGGGCCCGCCGCAGCACCTCGTCCGCGCCCGCGGTGCGCGCCATCACGCTGATGGGCTGGCTGCTGCTGTCAGGATAGGCAGCGGCGAGGGTCTGGGTGGCGGCCACCGACTCGGGCTTGTCGGTGAAGGTGTCCTCCTGCTTGAGGTTGCCGGGCAGATTGAGCACTCCGAGGGCGAGGACGCCCAGCAGCGCGGCACCACCGAGGAGTACGGCTCCGGGCCGGCGGCGGGCCGAGTTGCCCATCGCCTCGAAGAACCCGCGCCGGGTGGCCCGCGGTTCACTGCCGTAGACGGGGATCAGCGGCCAGAACACCCGCCGTCCCAGCAGCACCAGCACCGCGGGCAGCAGCGTCATCATCGCGGCCAGCGCGCAGATGACCCCGACCGCGCCGACCGGACCCAGTCCGCTGCTGCTGTTGAGGTCGGCGGCGAGCAGACACAGCAGCCCGGCCGCCACGGTGCCGCTGGAGGCGAGCACGGCCGGACCGCAGCCGCGCAGGGCCTCGCGCATCGCGTCGTACGGGGCGCGGTGGCGGCGCAGCTCCTCGCGGTAGCGGGACACGATCAGCAGGGCGTAGTCGGTGCCCGCGCCGAAGACCAGCACCGTCATGATCGAGGAGCTCATGCTGGTGACGATGAGATCGAAGCCCTGGACGAGGCCGTAGACGATCGCCATCGCGGCCATGGCGGCCACGCCGACCACCCCCAGCGGCACCAGCCACAGCAGCGGGCTGCGATAGGTGATGATCAGCAGCAGTGCGACCACCCCGGCGGTGGCGAACATCAGCGTGCCGTCGGTGGAGGCGAAAACCTCCTGCGAGTCGGCGCTGAGCGCCCCGGGACCGCCGACCTGGACGGTCAGGCCCTCGGGGTGGGAGGCGAGCCCGGCGCGGACGTCCTTGACGGCGTCGGCCCGCTCCTTCTCGTCCGTCAGGCCGGTGAGCGCCATGGGGTACATCACGGTCGTGCCGTCCTTGGACGGGATGGCGCGCGGCGCCGTGCCACCGACGAGGTCATGGCGCCCGGCCACCTCGGCGACCCGCCCGCCGGCCGCCTTACGGTCGGCGTCGGTCAGCCCGCCGTCGCGGTGGAAGACGAGGACGAGGTCGATGGTGTCGCCACCGGGCAGCCGCTCCTGGAGCCGGGCCACCTGGGTGGAGTCGGCGCCCGCCGGGAGGTAGTCGACGGCCGTGTCCCGCTTGGCGCCCTCGAGCTTGCCCGCGAAGGGGACGGCGACGAGGAGCAGCAGCACCCAGCCCGCGATGACCGCCCAGGGCAGTGAGCGCCGCCGCTTGCCGCCGGCCGCGGCGGGTGGCGCCCCGGCCGCGCCGGGCGGAGACGCGTCCGGTTGAGGGGGATCGCTCGGGATCCCTGACGATGTCGTCTGCATGCCCCCAGGCTTCCGGCGCCAAGACGCCGATACGTCGCGCCGACGACGGACATGGCGGCTACTACGCCGGGGGCGAGGAGGGGGCGATTACTCCCTGGGGAGTACGCGGGGCGGACCGGAGCCCTCCGCTCAGAACGCCGCCCGGGTGGCGGCGAGCAGGCGGGCCGTGTCGTCGGGACAGATCATCAGCGCCCGGCCGACCGTTTCCAGGACCGCGCGCTCGGCCGGGCGGTACGGGCCGTCGGCCACGGCGATCCGGGCGCCCTGGAGGAGGATGGCCTCCCGGCCGGTGGGGGCCAGATGCGGGGCCAGCGGCTCCAGGGCCTCGTGCAGCTCGATGGCCAGCGCCGTACCGCACGGGTCCAGACCGTCCCGCTCGCCGCACGCGCCCGGCAGCCGCCCGGTGTCGGCGGCGAGGGCCTCGATGAGCGCGAGCAGCTGCTCCTCGCTGCAGTCGGCGAACCCGGCGGCGCGCACCGCGCCGACCGCGACCTGCCGGACCGCCGTCGCCTCGGTGCCGCCCGCGGCGAGGACCGCGAGGGCCACGGTGTGCACCGCGTCGCGGAGCATCGCGGAGAAGCGGGTGGTGGTGGGGTGGTCGAGCACCTCCGTGCCGTAGCGGCTGACGCAGGCCGCGCATTCCACGATGGGCGCGACCGGTCCGCGCGGCAGCACCGGCAGGCCGAGCACCACGATGCGGCGACGGCCGGTACGGCGGCGGTAGTTGCGGTCACCTCCGCACTCGGGGCAGAAGAACTCACCATCGCCGACGGTCCGCCACAGAGTGCGTACGCCTACCACACACAGGTCCCGGTCACGGCGGGCTCGCCGGTGCACCACGTCACACCTCCATAACGCTTCGGCCACGTTGCCGCGTTGACGTGATGCTAGCCACATCCATGATGTGACGTCAGTACCCCGAACGGAGACAACAGGCCAAACCCGAGGCCCCGCCCACCTCGCGGGGTGAACGGGGCCCATGTGGGTGACCAGGTCAACGGGGTGATGAAGTCATCCGATCAGACCGGTGAAAGTTCACCTACCCATCTGAAGGAATTCGAAGGATTCCGAAAGGATCAGCGGCGAGCCCGGTTCACCGCGGAGACGACGGCCTTCAGGGAGGCGCGCACGATGTTGGCGTCGATCCCGACACCCCACAGCACCTGCCCGTCGATCGCGCACTCGATGTACGCGGCGGCCTGGGACGCGGCGCCCTCGCTCAGGGTGTGCTCGGAGTAGTCCAGCAGCCGTACGTCCACGTCAATCGCGGCCAGGGCGTCGAAGAAGGCCGCCAGCGGGCCGTTGCCGGTGCCCGTCAGCACCGTCTCGGCGCCGTCCACGACCGCCTCGACGGTGAGCGCGTCGGTGTCCTCGGTGGTGGTCGAGGTCTGCGCGCTGCGCAGCGAGATACGGCCCCACCGGTTGTCGTCGGTCGGCAGGTACTCGTCCTGGAAGGCCGCCCAGATCTGGCCCGGGGTGACCTCGCCGCCCTCGGCATCGGTCTTGGCCTGAATCATCCTGGAGAACTCGATCTGCATCCTGCGCGGCAGGTCCAGGTTGTGGTCGTTCTTCAGGACATAGGCGATGCCGCCCTTGCCGGACTGGGAGTTCACCCGGATCACGGCCTCGTAGGAGCGGCCGACGTCCTTGGGGTCGATGGGCAGGTACGGGACGGCCCACTCGATCTCGTCCACCGTCTTGCCCTGCTCGGCCGCACTCGCCTCCAGCGCCTCGAACCCCTTCTTGATGGCGTCCTGGTGGGAGCCGGAGAAGGCGGTGTAGACCAGATCGCCCGCGTAGGGGTGGCGCGGGTGGATCTCCATCTGGTTGCAGTACTCGGCGGTGCGGCGGATCTCGTCGATCTGCGAGAAGTCGATCTGCGGGTCGACGCCCTGGGAGAACAGGTTCATGCCCAGCGTCACCAGGTCCACATTGCCGGTGCGCTCGCCCTGGCCGAACAGGCAGCCCTCGATGCGGTCCGCCCCGGCCATGATCGCCAGCTCGGCGGCGGCGACGGCGGTGCCGCGGTCGTTGTGCGGATGCACCGACAGGCAGATGTGCTCGCGCCGGGACAGATGGCGCGACATCCACTCGAAGCGATCCGCGTGGGTGGACGGGGTCGAGCGCTCGACGGTGGCCGGCAGATTCAGGATGATCTCGCGGCCCTCCTCGGGCTGCCAGACGTCCATGACGCCCTCGCAGACCTCCAGCGCGAAGTCCAGCTCGGTGTCGGTGAAGATCTCCGGGCTGTACTGGTAGCCGAAGACCGTGTCATCGCCGAGGATCTTGTCGGCGTACTCCACCACCAGCCGGGTGCCGTCCACCGCGATCTGCTTGACCTGCTCCCGGGTGCCGCGGAAGACGACGCGGCGGAAGGTGGGGGCGGTGGCGTTGTAGAGGTGCAGGGTGGCCTTGTGCGCCCCGCGCAGCGACTCCACGGTGCGCTCGATCAGCTCCTCGCGCGCCTGGGTGAGGACGGAGATCGTCACGTCCTCCGGGATCGCGCCCTCCTCGATGATCGACCGTACGAAGTCGAAGTCGGTCTGGCCGGAGGAGGGGAAGCCGACCTCGATCTCCTTGTAGCCCATGCGCACCAGCAGGTCGAACATCTCGCGCTTGCGGGCCGGGGACATCGGGTCGATCAGCGCCTGGTTGCCGTCCCGCAGATCGGTGGACAGCCAGCGCGGGGCGACGGTGATGCGGTTGTCCGGCCAGGTGCGGTCCGGGATGTCGACGGCCTCGTACGGGCCGTACTTGTGGATCGGCATCCCCGAGGGGCGCTGGGTGACGCTCGCGGCGGTGATGGGGGTGGGACGGCCGACGGCGGCACCGGAGACCGTGGGAGTCTCGGAGGTCTCGGAATGGCCGGGCGTGTCGGAGTGAGTCATGGTGCGCGGGGCTCCTTGGATAGTCCGCTGTCCGCTGGACGAATCCGCTGTCGCGGAGGTCCTGGGGCGGCCGACGGGGCGAGATCAGAGCAACGCCGAACTCCGCGGGGAGGGGGTCGGCCGTTCGACTACAGGCCCTCGCCGCGGCAGCTAAGAAGAAGCAGCCCGAAACGCATGATGGGGAGCAGCCTAACCGAGACGCGCGGGCGAGGCGGACCCGTATCACTATGCGGACCGAAGCATGTGCTTCGGAGGAATACACATCTTCCACTCGATTTCAGCAATCATGACCGCAAGGCGTGACACAGGCATCACGCGATGCGACATTGCCAGCCATGGACGCCAATGCCAATGCCCGCCTTGCCCGCGGTCACCGCCACACCGCCTTCTGCACGATCGTGCCGCCGCACGTCCTGGACAAGCTGTCCCATGCCGAGGACGCGTCGCTGGCCGATCCCGCCCGCCGCACACTCGAGCACGACGCCCTGCAGCGCACCCGCCGCCGGATCACCACCGTGCGCGGCGTCCCCGCCGTGCGGGCCGCGGCGCCCTCCGACAAGCCCCGGCGCACCATCTACGACGCCCAGCACCGGACCTCGCTGCCGGGCCGGAAGACCCGCGGCGAGGGCGACCAGGCGAGCGGGGACGACTCGGTGAACCGCGCGTACGACGGGCTCGGCGCGACCTTCGAGCTCTTCTTCAAGGCGTACGGCCGGCGCTCGATCGACGACTCGGGGCTGCCGCTGAACGCGAGCGTCCACTACAGCGAGGACTACAACAACGCCTTCTGGGACGGCGAGCAGATGGTCTTCGGCGACGGGGACGGCGAGGTCTTCCAGGACTTCACCATCCCGGTCGACGTGATGGCCCACGAGCTCACCCACGGCGTCACGCAGTACACCGCCAACCTCGAGTACTTCGGCCAGTCCGGGGCGCTCAACGAGTCGATGTCCGACGTCTTCGGCTCCCTGGTCAAGCAGCATGTGCTCGGCCACGGCGCCGAGGAGGCCGACTGGCTGATCGGCGCGGGGCTGCTGACGGACCGGGTCACCGGGGTGGCCCTGCGCTCGTTGAAGGCCCCGGGCACGGCGTACGACGACGATGTGCTGGGCAAGGACCCGCAGCCGGGCACGATGGACGACTACGTCCACACCTCACGTGACAACGGCGGCGTCCACATCAACTCCGGCATCCCCAACCACGCCTTCTACCTGGCCGCCACCGCCCTGGGGGGCAACGCCTGGGAGCGCGCCGGGCAGATCTGGTACGACGTGCTGACCGGCGGCGATCTGGCCTCCGACGCGGAGTTCGCCGACTTCGCCCAGCTCACGGTGGCCGCGGCACACGCCCGCTACGGCGAGGGCGAGGAGCAGGCGGCGGTGCGGGAGGCATGGGCCGGGGTGGGCATCACCGATCTGCGGGCCCACGTGGGCGCGCGCTAGGGCACGCCATCGGGTAGTGATGGAGCCATGCGCATCTCCGTCACCCGCACCGGCGGATTCGCCGGAATCGAGCGCCGGGCCGAGCTGGACACCACCGGCCGGCCCGACGCCACCCATCTGGACGCCCTGGCCCACCAGGCCGTCGAGACCGGCCACACCACGGCCCCCCGCGGCGTCCCCGACGGCTTCCAGTACGAGATCACCGTCGACGGCCGCACCATCCACGCCGCGGATCCCCAGCTGAGCGACGCCCAGCGGGAACTGATCCGCGCGGTGCTGAAGGAAGGCGCGTAAGGGCCGCGCGGCCGGGGCGCACGCGGCTGGGGGGCGCACGCGGCCTCGGCGGATGCGCCGAGGCCCACGCGCCGGGCTCAGAACCCCAGCTTCCGCAACTGCTTAGGATCGCGCTGCCAATCCTTCGCGACCTTCACATGCAGGTCGAGGAAGACCGGCGTACCCAGCAGCGCCTCGAGCCCCCTCCCCACGCCGCCCTCGCACTGCTCGGCCCCAGGGGGCCTCCCAGGCTTCGCACGGCTGCGCCGGCCTCCGACCGGCGGTCGGACGACCCGGCTCAGAACCCCAGCTTCCGCAACTGCTTAGGATCGCGCTGCCAATCCTTCGCGACCTTCACATGCAGGTCGAGGAAGACCGGCGTACCGAGCAGCGCCTCGATGTGCTTGCGGGACTTGGTGCCCACGTCCTTCAGGCGGCGGCCCTTGGGGCCGATGATGATGCCCTTCTGGCTGGGCCGCTCGATGTAGAGGTTGGCGTGGATGTCCAGGAGCGGCCGGTCCGCGGGGCGGCCCTCGCGGGGCAGCATCTCCTCCACCACCACCGCGATGGAGTGCGGCAGTTCGTCCCGTACGCCCTCCAGCGCGGCCTCCCGGATCAACTCCGCCACCATGACCTGCTCGGGCTCATCCGTAAGGTCGCCCTCGGCGTAGAGGGTCGGGCCCTCGGGCAGCAGCGGGACCAGCAGATCCGCCAGCAGGTCCACCTGCTGGTCACCGACCGCCGACACCGGGACGATCTCGGCCCACTCGAGGCCCAGCTCCTTGCCGAGCCGGTCGATGGCGATCAGTTGCTGGGCCAGCTGTTCGGGCTCGACCAGATCGGTCTTGGTGACGATCGCGACCTTGGGGGTCTTCTTGATCCCCGCGAGCTCGGTGGCGATATAGCGGTCGCCGGGGCCCAGCTTCTGGTCGGCGGGCAGGCAGAAGCCGATGACGTCGACCTCGGCCCAGGTGGTGCGCACCACATCGTTGAGCCGCTCGCCGAGCAGGGTGCGCGGCTTGTGCAGACCGGGGGTGTCGACGAGCACAAGCTGGGCGTCGGGGCGGTGCACGATGCCGCGGACGGTGTGGCGGGTGGTCTGCGGGCGGTTCGAGGTGATCGCGACCTTCGTCCCCACCAGCGCGTTGGTCAGGGTCGACTTGCCCGCGTTGGGGCGGCCGACGAAGCAGGCGAAGCCCGAGCGGTGCGGGGTCTCCCGCTGCTCGGTCGGGGACGGGGAGGTACCGGCAGTCATGGCCCCCATTCTCCCCGATGCCCCGACCCGCTCGGACCAGCCGTCCCGGCCTCGTACGACCGCCGGCGGCGGGTGGGCCGGTTCAGGCGTCCAGCGTGGCCCGCAGGGTGCCGTCGGGGCCCGCCAGCAGCACCGGGGTCCCGGCCCCGCCGAGGTCCCGGACGGCCGCGCGGTCCTCCTCCGAGGCGCTCTCCGCGTCGGTCACCACGGCCGCGGCCTCCAGGGACGTGGCACCGCTCGCCACGGCCATGGCGACGGCGGTCTGGAGGGCGCTCAGCTTCAGCGAGTCGAGGGCCACGGTCCCGGCCACATACGTACGCCCCGTCTCGTCGCGGACGGCGGCGCCCTCCGGCACGGAGTTGCGGGCCCGCACGGAGCGGGCCAGCGTGATGATCTTGCGGTCTTCGGGGTCCAACTGCGCTGCTTCGCTCATGCGGATGAGCATATGCGGGGCGTTGACCGGCGGTGACTCCGGTGGGCACACGGCGGCCCGCGCCGGACCGCGGTGCGGCGGCCCGGCGCGGGCGAAGCTCCTTACGGAAGGTTCGGCTCCTTACGGGAGGATCGGCGACGGCTGGAAGGTCAGCGAGGCCGAACCCGACGACGGGCTCAGGCCCGGAGCCCCCGCGAAGGAGGCGGTGTACGTCGAGGCGGTGATCACGGTCGGCGGAACGGTGACATTGCTGAGCGTCGCCGTGCCGCTGGCATTGGTGACCGCGCTGCCCAGCGCGATCGGGCCCAGTACGGAGTTGGCGACGAAGGTGAGGCTCTGGCCGGGGATCGGGTTGTTCGACGCGTCCCTCAGTGTCGCGCTCAACGTCGGGATGACGAATGTGCCGTTGATCCGCAGCCGGATGGTGGCCGGGGTGGCGGTCACGGTGGTCCCGGTCGGCGCCGCGACCACGTTCTGGGTGATGGTCGGCGAGGTGGAACCGGCGAAGCAGGTGTCGCCGCCGTAGGTGGCGGTGACCGTGTGCGCGCCGGTGGTGAGGGTGTTGGTGCTGACGGTGGCCTGTCCCGCGCCGTTGAGCGTGCCGATGAGGGTGGGCCCGCCACTGATCACGAAGGTGACGTTCCCGGTCGGGATGCCCGTCGCCGGCGGCACCGCGGTCACGGTGGCGGTGAAGGTCACGTTCTGGCCGGGGGTGGACGGGTTCGGCGAGGACGTGAGCGTGGTCGTGGTGCTCGCCTGGCCGACGGTGACGGAGCCGGACGCCGAGGAGCCCGCCACGCCCGTGTTGCCCCCGTACGTGGCCGTCACGGCGTGCGTGCCCACCGGAATGGCACTGGTCGTCACACACGCCTGACCACTGCCGTTCAGCGTCCCGGTCAACGTCGGACCACCCGCGATCGTGAACGTCACCGTCCCGGTCGGGGCGCACGTGCCGGGCGATGTCGTGGTCACCTGGGCGCACAGGGTCACCGACTGTCCGCACACCGGGGAGGCGGGCGTGATGGTCAGCGCGGTCGTGGACGCGGCCTGGCCGACGGTGATGGATCCGGAGGCCGAGGAGCCCGCCACGCCCGTGTTGCCCGCGTAGGTGGCCGTCACCGCGTGCGTGCCCACCGGAATGGCACTGGTCGTCACACACGCCTGACCACTGGCATTCAGCGTCCCGGTCAACGTCGGACCACCCGCGATCGTGAACGTCACCGTCCCGGTCGGGGCGCACGTGCCGGGCGCCGCGACCGTTACCTGGGCGCACAGGGTCACCGGCTGGCCGCACACCGGAGAGGCAGGCAGGAAGCTCAGGTTCGTGGTGGAGACGCCCTGGTTGACCGTGACGGACCCGGTGCCGGTCGAGCCGGCGACGCCGGTGCTGCCCCCGTAGGTGGCCGTCACCGCGTGGGTGCCGACCGGAATGGCACTGGTCGTCACGCACGCCTGACCACTGCCGTTCAGCGTCCCGGTCAACGTCGGACCACCCGCGATCGTGAACGTCACCGTCCCGGTCGGGGCGCACGTGCCGGGCGATGTCGTGGTCACCTGCGCGCACAAGGTCACCGACTGGCCGCATGACGCCGTGCTGGGCGTGATGGTCAGGGCGGTCGTCGAGGCGGCCTGGTTCACCGTCAGGGGGAGGGTCGTCGTCGAGCCCAGGACGTCCCCGTCACCCGGGTAGGTGATGGTCACGCTGTGGGTGCCGACCGGGATGGCACTGGTCGTCACACACGCCTGACCGGTCCCGTCCAGCGTGCCCGTCAGGGTCGGACCACCGGAGACGGCGAACGTCACGTTCCCGGTGGGGATACATGTGCTCGGCGGCGCGACGCTCACGTCCGCGCAGATGGTCACCGGCTCACCGCAGACGGACGGGCTGGGCGAGATGCTCGCCGAGATACCCGAGACGCCCTGGCCCACGGTGATCGACGCGGTGCCGGTGGAGCCCGCGATGTTCGTGCTGCCAGCGTACGTGGCGGTCACGGTGTGCGACCCCGCGGTCAGCGCGCTGGTGGTCACACACGCCTGGCCGCTCGCGTTCAGCGTGCCCGTCAGGGTCGGACCACCGGTGATCACGAAGGCCACCGTGCCCGTGGGCGTACAGGTGCTCGGCGGCGACACCGTCACCTGGGCACAGATGGTGATCGCCTCACCGCAGACCGGCGAAGCGGGGGACACCGAGACCGTCGTCGTCGAGGCTCCCTGACCGACCGTGACCGAGCCGGTGCCGGTCGAGCCCGCGACATTCCCGTTGCCGTTGTAGGTGGCCGTCACGGTGTGTGTCCCCACCGGGATGTTGCTGTTCGTCACGCACACCTGGCCACTCGCGTCGATCGCGCCGACGACGAACGGAACACCGTCGACGGCGAACGTCACCGTGCCCGTCGGGGTGCAGGTGCCGGGCGCGACGACCGAGACCTGCGCGCACAGGGTCACCGCCTCACCGCAGACCGGCGAGGCGGGGGAGACGGTGAGGGTCGTGGTCGAGGCCGCCGGGTTGATGGTGAGCGGCGTCAAGGGCGAGTTGGACGGGGCGAAGTTGGTGTCACCGTTGTAGAACGCGGCGACCTGGTGCGTGCCCACGCTCAGGGCGGGAACGGTGACGGAGGCGTTCCCGGACCCGTCGAGGGTCCCGGTCACCGTGGGCCCGTCCGCGCTGATGATGAAGGTGACCGTGCCGGTGGGGGTGCCGCTGCCCGGGGGCGCCGCCGCCACATGGGCGGTCAGGGTCACGGTCTCGCCGCAGACGGGCGCGGGCGGGACGAAGGTGACGGTGGTGGTGGTCGCGGCCTGGTTGACCTGCTGGATGGTCGTGCCGGACGAATTGTCCAGAGGATCACTGGAGTTGACGAAGGTCGCCGTGACCAGATGGGAGCCGACGCCGAGGGTGGAGTCGGTCACGCTGGCCGTTCCGGAGTCGACCCCGGTCTGGGTGAGCGTCACGGGGCCGATGGTCGGACCACCGGCGATGACGAAGGTCACATCGCCCCATGGAGGGGTCCCGGCGGTGATGCCGGTGACGGTGGCGGTGTAGGTGACGGATTGACCGAAAACGGAGGGGTTCGGCGTGGAGGTCACCGTGGTGGTGGACATGGCAGGGCCGCCCTTTCCTGAGCTCAGGGGATGAGCCGCCCGGGGGGGGCGCGGGGCCGGCCCCCGCCCCCCGCGCGGGGGGCGGCGGGGGGGGGGGGGATGATAAAAAACGCTCACACACCACACCCGGAGCGCGCGGGC